>CAYHHK010000020.1:0-44568 GCA_964356415.1 uncultured Flavobacteriales bacterium | reverse complement strand
TCCTATGATGCAGCCTTTTTAATTGGAAACAGATACTGTTGTTCAGGCACCGACCAGCTCCTTATGCCAACTGTCGTTCAATGCAACTTCCCAATTGGATTGAAGTTCGTTTTTTGTTGCAATGAGATTATTGAAGACAATTGAAGTACCATTCAGAATACCTTTGGAAAATAGATCTTCAAACTGATTTCTTGAGACCACTTCTACCCTGCCCTGTTCCTTATATGCAAACGTCATTCTATCCATAAATGATACTCCATACTTTTTTTCCAGTGACAAAATGAAATGAACAGATTTATCAATTGAACAGCCGCTTGCACCGGCAGTTTTTTCATCGATCATCAAAATTAAAAAACGATTATAACGGAATTCATATCCTGCTTTCAGCACCTGATTATGTGCCGTCCAGCCTTCCAGAAATTGTTTTGTTTCTGTGCCTATTGAAACAAGCTCCTCACTTGTGAGTTCACGACTGCACTGGTAAATCCAAATCCGGGAATGTTCAGGTAGGGTTTCAGAAGTTACATACATTTTAAAAAGATTTCCTGCAAAGGTCAGAATAATAATTACTTCTCAATTTCACCTTTAAGTTCAATCACAACTTCGGGTTTTGAAGGATCGTTTATATAAACGTTCATTTTCCGGGAGTCCTTTCCTTCCTTGTTGTAAGAGTCAAATTCAATGGTGATATAACCTGTAACGCCGGGAGCGATCGTGTCAGTGGAAGCACTCGTTTTCAGACAGCCACAGCTGGATTTGGTTTTTCTGATAAGAAGATCCCTTTTTCCATCATTCACGACTGCAAAATTATGCGTGATCTTAGTTCCTTGTTTAATCCTGCCGTAATCATAGATTGTCTCAATCCATCTGGCTTTCTGAATGACGACAGAATCTTCTGCATTCATTGGGTGGAAATACTCTTCAATATTGGCAGTAACACTGATCGATTTCCTTGGCTGAATGGAATCGTTTGTAATCAATTCAATTCTGTCAAGCACGAACCCATAATCACTTTTTTGAGAAGCATTGTATGTTACGGCGATCCAACTCTCAGCTTTTGGAGCGAGGCTTTGAGTTCCAAGTGAAACGCGAAGGTGTTGGGGGATTTTGCCCTGTGAAATACTGAGATCCGTTGCTCCGTCATTGAAAATTTTCATTGTATCAGTACGCGTTTCATTGCTTTTAATCCTGCCGATTTTTACTATTGAGGAAGACATACGAAGACTGCCGGTTTTTTTTGAGAACCGGTCATTCAATGTAGGATTTGAATTTATTATAACGCCCTGGGAAAACGATTGCAAGGTTATAACACCAAAGAAAGCAAGAATGGAAAGATGTTTTTTCATACTTTTTTCTGATTACGCAATATAAGAAAATACCCATTACACCGGAACATTCCTTTTCGCCAATAACTCCCCTGCAAACATTTCAAGGTCAATTCCGTCATAAGTACCGGAACTCATCATGAGCAGGACAGCATTGTCATGTTTTTTATCCAGCAAGTGCCTCCTGAGTTTACCGGATTCAGTGAAGACAACCAGATCACTTCTATGAAAGGCATCTCTGACCTGTTCAGGAGAGACCGGTTTGAGTTTTTTATGCGCGATGGTGAGCGGGTTAAAATAAACGATGGCTTCATCGGCTTTCTCCATTGACCCGTTGTATTCAGAAAGGAAATTTCCTGTCAGACTTGAAAATGTATGCAATTCCATGCAAGCAATAACCTGCCTGTCAGGATACTGGTTTTTCACTGCTTCAATGGTTGCTTTTAGCTTGGAAGGAGAATGCGCAAAGTCTTTGAAAACCGTCAGCGTGTCACTTGATCCCAGCTTTTCCAGTCTCCTTGCGGCTCCTTTGAAGGAAGAAACTGAACTGTAAAAATCTTCATCACTGATTCCCAGGAGGGAGCAAACTTCTTTTGCACCAAGGAGATTCATTAGATTATGATCTCCAAAAATCTCCAGACCTGTTTCTTTCACATTCCCTACTGTATCGTTGTGAAAGAGATATGTTTTTCCGTTTTCGATCCGGTGTGGAGGAATTGAGTAAGAAACTTTCTTACAATAACTGGAAGTATCCTCAATCACTTTTAATACTTCCTGATCGTTGGCACAATAGACGATTGTCCCTGCAGGAGGGATTTGGTCCACATAGATCTGAAATTGCCTTACATATTCAGCATAGGTTGGAAACACATTGATATGGTCCCAGGCAATTCCGCTGAGCAATGCAATGTCAGCATGGTACAAATGGAATTTAGGCCGGCGGTCGATAGGAGATGAAAGGTATTCATCACCTTCCAATACGATCATAGGCGCTTTCTCTGAGAGGCGGACCATGGTGTCGAAACCATCCAGTTTGGCTCCGACCATGTAATCGAAATCAATATTTCTCTGCTTAAGCACATGGAGGATCATGGCAGTAATGGTGGTTTTGCCGTGACTTCCACCAATTACCACACGCAGTTTATGCTTTGAAAATTCATATAGGTATTCAGGGTATGAAAATATTTTCAATCCCAGTTGCTGGGCGCGCAGCAATTCAGGATTGTCGGCACGGGCATGCATTCCAAGAATGATGGCGTCAAGTTCACCTGTAATTTTTTCCGGGAACCAGCCCATCACAGACGGCAAAAGGCCCGCCCCTGATAGCCTTGAACGTGAAGGTTCATTGATTTCATCATCTGAACCGCTGATATGATAACCCTTCTGATGAAGGGCAAGAGCCAGGTTGTGCATTGCAGCTCCACCAATGGCAATAAAATGAATTCGTTTTCCGTTTTTTTCCATGAAATATTGTCGGTCAAATTTACTCATGGATGAAAAGTTTTTGTTGAGTACCTTTATTTCTTTTCAACATAGTATTGCTTTCTTTGCGCGTTATTAAAAAGTTGTATGAAATTACATTCAATAGAAACAGGTTTCCTTAAGCTGGATGGCGGTGCCATGTTTGGTGTCGTTCCGAAATCTATCTGGAACAAACTCAATCCGGCTGACGAAAATAACATGTGCAACTGGGCCATGCGGTGTTTGCTTGTGGAAACCGGCGACAGGCTGATCCTTATCGACAATGGCCTTGGTGAAAAGCAGGATGAGAAATTTTTTTCACACTATTACCTGAATGGAGACGACTCCTTGCATAAGTCTCTTGCCAAAGCAGGATTCAGTGCAGTGGATATTACAGATGTTTTCCTCACCCACCTACATTTTGATCATTGCGGCGGCAGTGTGAAGTGGAACGCTGACAAAACCGGTTACGAACTTGCTTTTCCGAATGCAACATACTGGAGCAATGAGAAGCACTGGAATATGGCAACACAACCCAATGCCAGGGAAAAAGCAAGTTTCCTGAAAGAAAACATTTTGCCAATCAAAGAAAGTGGCAGGCTGAAGTTTTTGAAAGACGGAGAAGAGCTCGTGCCCGGCTTCAAGTCTTTTTTTGTCTATGGACATACTGAAGCGATGATGTTACCCGTCATTCAGTGGAATGGCAAAACACTGGTTTATTGTGCTGATCTCATTCCATCGGCAGGACATATTCCGGTTCCATATGTGATGGCATACGATATGAATCCATTGATCACCCTTGAGGAGAAATCGAAATTTTTGAAAGAGGCAGTGAACGGGAATTATATTCTTTTTTTCGAACATGACCCCGTTACAGAATGCTGTTCTTTGCAAATGACAGAACGCGGTGTCAGGGTTAAGGAAACGAAGAAAGTAAGTGATATTTGAAAAAGGGAAATATTCTTTACACGGTGAACGGTACAGCAAGCGGATATTTTTCAGCATTATAAATTTATAGGATGCGCATCGGACTACTATCAGATACTCACGGTTATATTGAGCCAAGGGTTTATGACCTTTTCAAAGATTGCGATGAAGTGTGGCATGCCGGTGATTTCGGGGAAGGATTAGAAACACAATTCGGGAATTTTAAATTATTCAGAGGCGTTTATGGAAATATTGACAGTCAGAAAATCCGCGCTGTTTATCCTGAAGAATTATTTTTTACCTGCTCAGAAGTGAAGGTATATATGATTCATATCGGTGGATCGCCCGGAAATTATTATCCGCAGGCGAAAAAAGGAATAGAATCCTTTGCACCCGGACTTTTCATTTGCGGGCACTCACACATTTTAAAAGTCATGCAGGACAAGAAATACAATATGCTTTATATGAATCCGGGAGCGGCAGGAAAACACGGCTTTCATAAGATGAGGACGCTTCTTCGTTTTGATATCAATGGAAAAAAAATTGAAAAGCTTGAAGCAATTGAACTGGGACTGCGGGGCACTGCAGTCTAACGCAGACGGTCGGCAGACTTTACGAGCTGATCATCTTTTTTGATTCCCCTGTGTGCAAGGAAAACAAAAATGACCTGTAACATTGGCAAGTAGGTACCTATTTTAAAAACAACTTTCTGATCCAAACTGCTTGATATTGTATCAGAAGTATAAAACAAAAGAGCAATGAGGATAAATATAAAGATAAGAATAAGCCTGCATGCCTTCAGTTGAAAAGGCCGGTTCTTGTATATGAAGATAACTATGAATGAACTTATTCCAATCGCAGCACAGAGCGTAAGCAGCAGTGCATTGGAACCTATCATAAACATTCTGGGTGCCGTTTCTGGAGCTGCAGCAGGAAGTTCAAAAAGAGGAATAAAGTACAGAACGCCTGATAAAAGCGTTGTTAGAAGCAGGTAGAGAGACTGAATACGTTGTATCATGGCGCAAAAGTACGCGGAAAGTCCGGATGAAAAACACACACATTATAGCCATGCTTTACGATCAATTCAGGAACATGGAATCCACCGGGTGTTGTTAATAAAAAAAATGAATATTTACGCATGTTTTGCAGATCAGAAGAAATCCCGTATTATTGCGGTCTGTTTCCGCTCAGGATTTTTTATGCCTGTATATTTTCCGAAACACTACTTCCCGTTTGTATCAAACAACATAACCAATCGTTCTTTATGAACTTCCTGTAAATGCAGGAATCACTTCATCTCCCCTATTATTTTAAACCAAATTTTGTAAACCGTATTTCATGTACGACATCTTAGAGTTAAATGACAAGCTCGTTAGTGAGCTAAAAGAAATTGCACGGCTGATGAAGATTGTGAATTATGATGAATTCCGCAAACAGGAATTGATTTATAAGATACTTGACCAGCAGGCATTGAATCCATCTGGTACAGCTACCATTAAGGAATCGCTAACTTCAAAAAAATACGGTGGCGAAGAAAAAGTTGAAATGAAAAAACAAGATATTCCAAAGGCAGAACCTGTGAAACAAGCTCCGGTTCCTGTACCGGCATCTGTTGTGGCTGATAACGGGAGTCCTCAGTTAAGACGCAAAAGGATCATTCCAGCAAAGAAGGAAGGTGAGCCGGGCACTCCTGTCCAAACCACTGCTCCTGTGGCACGTCCTGCGTCTTCCAGACCTGCAGTTGAGAAACGCGCTTCTGAAGAAACAATAACAAGGGAAACTACTCCTGAATCCAGAGAACCAATGCGTGAACAACATGCTCAGCCTCAGCGTTCAGATTTTGAACCCCGCAATGTAAATAACAACCCGAATAACAATAGCAGCAATAATAATAACGGTAACAACAGCAATTACCGCCAGAGAAAGGAGTTTACGATCCAGGAACCGGTGTATGAACTTGACAGCATCATTACAGCAGAAGGAGTTTTGGAGATTATGCCTGACGGCTTTGGTTTTTTACGTTCGTCAGATTACAATTACCTTACTTCTCCTGATGATGTATATGTTTCTGTTTCACAGATAAAATTGTTCGGTATAAAAACCGGAGATACAATACGCGGCACTGTGCGTCCACCGCGTGAAGGAGAGAAATATTTCCCACTTGTAAAGGTAGATCTGGTCAATGGACAGGATCCTGGCATTGCCAAGGACAGGATTCATTTTGATTACCTAACTCCGCTGTTCCCTTTTGAGAAATTAAATTTAGGCGGAAACCGATCAAACTATACAACAAGGGTTATGGATATGTTTACTCCTATAGGTAAGGGTCAGCGGGGCTTGGTGGTTGCGCAGCCAAAGACCGGTAAAACAACAGTCCTAAAAGACATTGCCAATGCTATTGCTGCCAATCATCCGGAGGTTTACCTGATCGTTTTGTTGATTGATGAACGTCCTGAAGAAGTTACAGATATGGCAAGAAGCGTCAATGCTGAAGTTGTTGCTTCCACTTTTGACGAGCCGGCTGAGCGCCATGTAAAGATCGCCAACATTGTGCTTGAAAAAGCCAAGAGAATGGTTGAATGCGGGCATGATGTGGTTATTGTACTGGACTCCATAACCCGTTTAGCACGAGCTTACAATACGGTTGCACCAGCATCCGGAAAAGTATTGTCGGGCGGTGTTGAGGCGAATGCCCTTCACAAGCCAAAAAGATTTTTCGGTTCTGCCCGTAAAATTGAAAACGGTGGTTCACTTACGATTATTGCAACGGCACTTACTGAAACCGGATCACGGATGGATGAAGTGATCTTTGAAGAGTTCAAAGGTACCGGCAACATGGAACTGCAACTTGACAGAAAGTTGTCGAACAAGCGTGTATTCCCGGCCATTGACCTTGTTGCCTCCAGCACAAGAAGGGATGATTTGTTACTTGACAAGGAAATGTTACAAAAAATGTGGATATTAAGGAATCACCTTTCTGATATGACGCCAATGGAAGCAATGGAATTCCTGCTGCAAAATATGCGGGGAACCAAATCAAATGAAGAGTTTTTAATTTCAATGAACGGTTGATTTTCGAATCATCGAACTGCAAGCTTTCTGTATGAAAATCCTGATTTGTGAAGATGATGAAATGGTGCTGAAGATGGTTGAGTTCAAGCTTCGTAAGGAAGGCTATGAAGTTTTCCTGGCACATGACGGAAAAGAATCTGCAGTAAAAATTGAAGAGCTGAAACCGGACCTGATCATTACAGACATTATGATGCCCTATCTGAACGGACTGGAGATCGTGAATCATGTAAGAAAGACATTGAAATACAAGACCCCAATTATCATTGTATCCTCAATAGGCCTGGAGAAAACCGTCTTGGAGGCATTTCAGCTTGGAGCTGATGATTTCATCACGAAGCCATTTAGTCCGAACGAACTATCGGTACGTGTAAAAAAATTGTTGATGAAAGCTTAAATTTTTCATCGTGCTGAATTTTTTTTTTCTTTTCTTTCCGAAATGTTTCAGAGGTTCATTTTTACAGCAATTGTAATCGCCATCTCATTCCTGAATCCGGGAAGCGGATTTGCCCAGAAAAAGGCTGCTTCTGATGCTTCTGTTGTTATTTCTGATACAACTGACCTTGACGCACTTTTTAAAAAAGCGCGAAATCTTGCCTATGAGAAGGACTACACCCAGGCAAGACAGATACTGAATGCCATTATTGAAAAGAAGCCTGATTATTATGATGTAGGATCTTTCCTCGGCCGCACCTATTCCTGGGACCAGCAATACAATGAAGCACGAACAGAGTTCAGTAAGGTATTGATCGAGAAGCCGGATTTTTCTGATGCACTGGACGCATTAATTGATGTAGAAATCTGGACTGAACAGTTTACAGTAGCGAATGAATATATTAAAATAGCACTTGGCTACTACCCTACTTCAGAGCAATTTTTGATGAAGAAAGTAAAAGTGAGCATGAGACAGCAGGATAAGCTCACAGCTTCCCTCACATTAAGGAAGATACTGGAGCTCAATCCCGGAAACAAGGATGCGTTGAAGATGCTGAATGAAACAGGAGGCCTGAAACTCAATAACCACCTAACTTTTGGCTACGTAGTAGATTTCTTTAACAGGCAAAACCAGCCACAACAACTCTCCTCTGTCGAATATGGCAAAAGTTTTAAGTTTGCTTCGCTCAGCTTAAGGGGTAATTACGCAGATAAATTCGGAAAGGGCGGATGGCAAGGTGAGCTTGATGCATATATAAATTTTGTGAAGGGCACCTATGCATACCTCAATGGAGGGTTCTCTCAGGTTTCAATTTTTCCTGACTATAAGTTTGGCGGAGATATTTATCAAAAGCTTTTTGGAGGTTTTGAAATGTCGCTTGGTGCAAGATACCTTCATTTTGATACTCATGATTCATTGAGATTAAGCATTGGAAAAAAACTGAGTCAGCCTTCTGAAGATTCCGTTGTCTACGTGATGAAAAATCAAGGAACCCTGCTTTACACCGGCTATCTTGGAAACTATTTCAGAAACTTTTGGTTTGCATTGCGGACGTATTACACACCCGCGAGCACATTGAAAAACAAAACCGGTACATCCATCAAAAAAGAAGCAAGCACAACTTTGATATTAAATGTCAGGTATTATGTCGGAGATGCTGATAATTATATTGGTTTTAAACTGGGAAGCGGACGTTCACCTGATGTTCCATCTGCAGCCACTCTTGATCCAGGTACACTTAAAGCGAATGCAGTGAATACATCAACTACGAAGAGTTATTCCGGTGGCGTGGAATTGCAACGCGCAGCATTCGGAAGGTGGCTTGTGAAAGGAGACATGGGTTATACAAGAGAACAGTCTTCAAACGACAGATATTTACAACGTATCACGCTCAGCATTTCTCTGAAGAATATTTTTTAAAATATATGAAATTTACCTCTGCTATTTTTATTCTGTTGTTTTCGTTAAATCAGTATTCTTCCGGCCAGACTTCTCCCTCCGAAAAGAATAATAAGAAATACGGAGAAGAATTTTTCGGGAAAGACACACTACATTCATTCAGAATTTACTTCACACAATGCAATTATCTTGATTCCCTCAGGATATATAAACACAGCGGTGATTCGCTACGCAATAATAAATACCTGCAGGCCAACATTATGGTTGACGGAAAGATGATGTATGCCTGCGGTATCCGGTATAAAGGAGAATCGAGTTATGATTTTTATCCCGGTCCCAAAAAATCATTCAGGGTCAAGTTTGATAAATTTAAAAAAGGTCAGGATTACAAAGGGTTGCGTGAGATTAACCTCACCAATAATTTCAAAGACCCAACCATGCTCAGGGAGAAGATCTACCTGGATTTGATGAAAAAGAACGGGCTCCCTGCCCCAAGAGCAGCTTATGCAAAAGTGTACATCAACGATAAATTCTGGGGCTTTTACCTTGTTGCCGAGAACATTGACGATGTTTTCCTCGAAAGGAATTTCAATGAATCAAATGGGAATCTTTATCAGGGAGAACCACTGGCCAATTTTGTCGATTATGGGAGCCGGCAAGATTCATATTTCAATAAATATGTTCTGAAAACAAATACTAAGAAAAATGACTGGAGTGACCTGGTCCGGTTCATACAGCTTATCAATGATTCTTCTGGAACTGATGCGGAATATCAGAAACGTCTGGAAGCAAAATTCTCACTGCACAAATGCCTGAAAGCCTGGGCTATCAATAACCTGATTGGTAACGTGGATGCATACAATATGTTTTACCCTCACAATTTTTTTATTTACCATGATACCGTTGCAAATCGGTGGCATTGGATATCGCTCGACGGAAATTATGCATTTGCTGCCTGGAACCCCATTCTGAACTATGATCAGCTGTTGGGAATGAAAATCCTGATCCCGGATTCTGTCCCATACCGTGATGAAAGGCCT
Organism: uncultured Flavobacteriales bacterium; assembly: GCA_964356415.1. GTDB lineage: Bacteria > Bacteroidota > Bacteroidia > AKYH767-A > 2013-40CM-41-45 > JAPLDB01. The sequence goes on along the minus strand of CAYHHK010000020.1, from coordinate 34,912 downwards.
TTGCTGACGCGCACACTTGGAAGAAATAAACTCATTCAGCGTCAGTACCTGTTGTATATGCGTGAATTGCTTTATACAGATTTCATGCCTGACAATATCAATAAAATGATAGACAGTCTTTCTGCGAAAATCCGTATAGGTGTATATGCTGATTCGAATAAGATGTATTCAAACACGGATTTTGACACCAATTTGAATACCACAATTGGAGATCCCACCGATCCCGGAAATTTTATTCCCGGCCTTAAAAGTTACATTCATGACCGGAGAAAAAATATTCTCGAACAGCTTGATGGCTTGTTGAAAAAGTTAGAATAGCAAAGGTTTTTTGCCTCACAGCAGGTTTACTTTTGTTTCCACCTTGAAAAGCCACTGAATGGTTTTTCTTAAGTGCCGTCGTACTATGACACTCCTTCAGATTTATTTTTCCGAAATACCGCAGTCAGCAGATGAATGGGGAAAGTTGTTGTACTCTTTTCCTGTTCATATACGGATACTGATGGTTGTCATTTTGCTTTTTTGCCTAGTGATCACCATATTATTTGCTATCATCCTTGGCAGTCGCATTTTCAAAACGAGCCGTACCCGAACTGAAAGGTTCATTCAGAAAAAATACCAGCCGGTTCTTACACAACTTCTTTTTGAAGATGATGACCGACTTATTTCAGGTACCTTTTTCACCCTATTCGATAAAAAGGATTTGAAAGATAAACACAGGAGAAAAGTGCTGCTTGAAGAGCTGATTCACCTGCATGAAAACTTTACCGGTGAAACCGCCATGCGACTGGAGCTCATTTACCGCAAACTTGAATTCCACAATGATTCCCTTGAAAAACTAAGAAGCCTGAGATGGTATAAGGTTGCCAAAGGATTACGGGAACTGGCACTCATGAATATAGGCGAAGCAACAGGAGCCATACTTCCATTTATTAAAAACAAGAATGAAATTCTCAGGATGGAAGCGCGTATTTCTCTAGTAAAACTAAGTGGGAAAGATCCGCTATTTTTTCTGGAAAAAGAAACCGAACCATTGAGTGCATGGGATATGGCAAATCTTCACGCCATGCTGTCAAAGCTGGATGAAACCCAGATTCCTGATTTTTCTCAGTGGCTGAATTCAAAAAACATGTCTGTAGTATTGTTTAGTATTGCAATGATTGGTGCATTCAGGCAACACGAAACAACACATATCCTCATCAAATTGTTAGAGTCAAAAGATGATTCAATAAAGTATGCTGTGATTAAGACATTGCGTGAAATGAATGCTTCAAAGGCGGAAGAGAAATTAATCGCAATGTATGATGGTGAATCTGCAGTTATGCAAAATGCAATTCTAAAATCGCTTGAGACGCTTGCATCAGACAGAAGTATTCCTCTATATGAAAACATCCTACGTCAGCCAAATCCGGACCTTCAGCATGCATTACTGTCTGTTAAGGCTCTTCTTGCCCTTGGTGATCAGGGACAGAAAATAATCAGCAATTTATCGAAATTAAATAATGACAATCTCAGGCTTATTATAAGTCATGCATCAGATGTGCGTTTATAAAGGAAGTTAGAAAGACCAAATACCATGGGATATTTTTTTTACTATTTTACAAAGTTTGCAGATCATTTCATACTGGTATACTCATGCCTGATTTTTGCAACGTATGTAATTCTATCAACCTATTCAGGTCTTGATATTATCAACTATATCCGCAAGAACAGTTTTATTGATTACCGTACAATCTTAACCGCACCAACCGCTCCGTCGATTTCAATCCTTGCCCCGGCATATAATGAAGAGGCAACCATTGTAGACAACATCAGGTCACTTCTCAATATTCATTATGTCAACTTTGAAGTGATCATCATTAATGACGGCAGCAAGGACAAGACGCTGCAGCTGATGATTGATGCATATGATCTTGAGCAGGTGCCGTATGCATTTGATCAGAAGATTGACTGCAAACCTATCCGTGCAGTTTATAAATCCCGTATTCCTTCTCTTACCAAGTTAACAGTCGTAGACAAAGTGAATGGAGGAAAGGCAGATGCGCTTAACTCAGGGATCAATGTCAGCAAGTATGATTATTTTGCTGCCATAGACGTGGATTGCGTACTGGAATATGAAGCATTGCTAAAGATGGTAAAGCCATTTATGGAGCAAACGGTTGAAGAAAAGGTTATTGCCGTTGGAGGGGTTGTGCGCATAGCCAATTCATGCAAAGTGCAAGACGGAAAAATTATTGAAGTGAACCTTCCTTCAGATTTTCTGCCAAGGGCACAGGTACTTGAATACATCCGGGCATTCCTGATGGGGAGAATGGCTTGGAGCAAACTTAACGGACTGATATTGATTTCGGGAGCTTTTGGAATGTTCGATAAAAAAATAGCCATTGATGCCGGCGGATACAATCACAAAACAGTTGGTGAAGATATGGAGCTTGTGATACGCATGCGTAGGTTAATGGAAGAGCAGCGTACAAAATACAAAGTTGTTTATCTTCCTGATCCATTGTGCTGGACAGAAGCTCCGGCAAGTTATAAAATTCTGAGTCGGCAGCGCAACCGCTGGACCCGCGGAACAGCTGAGACTTTATGGTTTCATAAGAGTTTAATTTTCAATCCTCGGTATCGTTTTCTGGGAATGATCTCAATGCCGTATTGGCTAATTTTTGAATGGCTTGCTCCCATTATCGAATCGCTGGCATTTATTTACCTGATCATAATGGCATTTCTTGGAATTCTGAACATTGAACTTTTTATCACCTTATTCTTTGTGATCTATACTTTTGCGATCATGTACTCGACAAGCGCGATATTGTTTGAAGAATTGTCTTATCATCAGTATAAGAAAAAGAGGGATATATTCCGGTTACTGATGACAGCACTTATGGAACCCCTGGTCATTCACCCACTGACGGTTTACTATGCCATTCGCGGCAACCTTGATTTACTCACCGGAGTCAGTAGCTGGGGTGATATGCAGCGAAAGGGTTTTGCTAAAAAGAAAGTCTGATTATTAATTGTTGAGTTGCTGGCTATTCATTGCATCAATGGCCTTAAACAGCATTACTCACTGTTGCTGACAATTTCATCGGAATCTTTCGCATTTGAATCTTTGTCATGCGGAGCCGCAAAGATTAGAAGGGCGAACAATGCCGCGCAAAACAAGAGAAAAATTTTATTGAAGGTGCTTATGTTTCTCATATTATAATCAGTTAAAAAGTTGCGCACGGATTATTGAATTCACATCAATCATATTTCCAAGGCGTTGATGGGCGCTGGTATCGTGATTGTTTTTCGCATTTTTATACTCTTCAAGTTTAGAGGTTTGAATTAAATAGTATTCAATCCTTGCATCCCTGATATTATAGCGTGCAATCAGCATTCCCTCATTGATTTGTCCTCCACGGAACATGAAAATGCCCATTTGATGAATGATTTCCTGTATTTCTTTTGTGCTCATATCTTTTTGTTTGATAGATCGAAAATACCCCAATCGCATGGGTAAATTCAACATTAATTGGTAAAAAAGCGATTTATTGGGCGTGAATGCCAGATATGTTTGGGTGAATACTTTTGGAAGTCTAATTAAATATGGTGAATTCTGAAGTAATTTTTAATATTGCATTATGCAAAACAAAACCTTGATTCTTGATTCGCTTCAAATTGACCAGAAAATCGATAGGATAGCATGGCAGATCTATGAAGATAATGCAAGTGAAAAGGAGATTATTATTGCAGGAATATTATCTAGCGGATATGCAGTTGCGGAAAAAATTGCAGCTTCTTTAAAGAAGATAGCATCATTAAATATAAAGCTTGTTTCAATTAAGATCAATAAGCATAGCCAGCATGATGAGGAAGTAATTGTTTCTGTAAGTGCTGATGAACTTAAAGACAAGATTGTCATCATTGTTGATGATGTGCTTAATTCAGGCAAAACGATGATGTATGCACTCCAGCCCTTTCTTTCTGGCGATCTCAAAAAATTGCGCACAGTTGTATTGGTCGACAGAAATCATAAACGTTATCCTATTTCAGCTGATTTCGCAGGACTTACGCTGGCTACAACTTTACAAGAACATATATCAGTAGTTCTTAATGATGCAGCTAACGGTATTTATCTGGGATAAATGAATTTTTCTTTAGATTTATGAATAACCATATTAGTAAGAATACCTTGAATTATATCAGAAGGCTTTTTCCGATTGTATTTATTCTTATCTCACTATCAGGAAAGGGTCAATACCGCGAGCTTATCTATTATAGGGTTCCTGTTGGGGCAATCAAATATTTCCACCCTGATGAAACAGTATTTTTTAAGCTCAAATCTGAGGATAAGTTTGATGTTAGAAAAGGAACAATCAGATTAATTACTGATACGAGTTATGAAATAGGAAATGTACGTTTCAAGCCTGACAATTTGAAATGGATCAGTACCAAGCCGTCTATTGGCCTGCGCGTGCTTAAAAATTTTGCAGGAAGCCTTATTATTGCCACCGGTATTGCGTCTATTGCATATGGGATTTCGGTTTTCCCCAACGATGAGCTTAAGAAGAAAGACAAAGATGCTTTTCATAATGAGAATGTCAAGGCTATTAATTATTGCCTTGGGGGACTAACCATTGCGGCTATTTCAATACCTGTCTATGGAATACATCCAAGGCGCTATTCAGTTTCAAAGAAGTGGAGGGTCAAGTACCAACGTTGACTATGTGAGGGAAGTTTATTTTATATTTATTTTTTCCGTAGTTGAAATAGCTAGCCTGGAAGGAGTGATGGTTTCAGCATTTACTTTTAATAAAGCCTTTTCATAAAAAAACCTTCTTGCAGCAAGTGTTTCTGTAATGTAGATCATCAATTCGACATCAGTTAAGTTTTCAATTAACGGCCTGGTCATTTTTTCCTTCAACAGCCGGTGAAACAAAAATGCAGCGCTTGCTTCCAGATATACAGTTTGGCCATTTTCATTCATCCATTGCATATTGCCATGAAAGCATGGAAGCCCCCCTCCTACTGCTACAATCGAATTCATTTTCTTAGAAATACCTCTAAGTACTTCAGCTTCCTTGTTTCTAAAAAAATCTTCTCCATGTTTTTTGAAGATTGCCTGAACAGATTCACCGGTCTGTTTTTCAATGAGCAAGTCTGTGTCAATAAAGCTGGATTTCAAGAGGGCTGCAGTGTGCATACCAAGAAAGGATTTACCGCAGCCGGGAAATCCGGTAAGGAAAATTAACATACCTGAGAATAACGAAAAATAGTGAGCGATATTTGATTACTTCCTGAACTATCAGAATTTATCTTTTTGCATGGCCCATTTTATCAATGGTGCACTGCTTATGCTTGTAAGCAAAGCCATGATAATAAGTGCAACGAACAGATCGGGGTCAATAATTCCTGCTTTGAAAGCAATGGTGCCAAGCAAAATTTCCATGGCGCCCCGTGCATTCAAACCAAAACCAACTGCAAGCGAATTCCTGTAATTCAGCCCTCCCATGTATGCGCCAATTGATGCACCGCCAATCTTTCCTATGCTGGCAATAACCAAAACCACCAGGATAAGAGGAAGATTAAAATGATCCACGAAGTTGATATGGAGTCCAATGCTAACGAAAAAAAGTGGCGCAAAAATATTTGTCACAAACTGGTGGATAATCTCTCTTGCACGTTCATTCAGGTGAACGCTGTCGCCAAGTGCAATACCCATGATAAATGCGCCCAGAATGGCATGTACGCCCATAGATTCCGTAAAGGCAGCACAGAGAAAACAAAGTCCCAGTGAAAAAGCCAGAACACCACCGGGCCATGACAATTTAGTTTGTATAAAAGGCAATGATTTGCTCAGGAGTTTTCGTCCGATTGTCAACATGAAAATACCGAATGCAAGCACATATATAATAGTCAAACCAAGATTTGCACCAACCCCCTGGTGGTCGATCATAGCAAGAACGATTGAGAATATCAGCCAACCGACCAAGTCATTAAACATGGCTGATGCCATGATGAGCATGCCTAGCTTTGTTCGGTAGAGGTTCATGTCCATCAATATTCTTGCAATGACGGGCAATGCAGAGATCGCCATAGCAGTGCCAAAGAATACAGAAAAAATCACATGTGATTCGGAGCTTTGCAAACGAAAAAAATCAGGCATATACCATGTTAGCCAGAATCCAATGGTAAAAGGAATCGCCAGACTAGTGATGCTTGTATAAATAGCAAGTCTCCCCTGTTTTAATACCACAGGAAGTTGCACTTCCATTCCTGCCACAAAAAGAAGCATCACGACAGAAATCTGCGTGATGGCATTCATTGAAATGGCTACATTACCTGTTTCAGGGAAGAAATGAGAAAAGAATCCCGGGAAAAAATAACCAATGATTGAAGGGCCAAGAATAACTCCCATGATCATTTCACCCATGACAACCGGTAATTTGAACTTTCTGCCGAGCTCAGCGAACATGCGGGAAGCAAGAAGCATGATGCTGATGGATGTCAAAAGAACAACAACGTCGTCGTGTGCTAGTGTTTGCATAAATTAAAAAACCCTTGAATGAACGATGAGCATATTGCATGGCAGATCAGCCAGCATGTATTCCAGATCGTGGGTAAAAATGCGATCAAATATATTCATATGATGATCTGGAGAATTGACAACGAGAAGGTCTGCATTTACGCTTTGTGCGTACTGTCCAATGGTAAAACCACGTCTTCCGGAAAAAGTTTTTGCTTTCAGTTTGATACCCTTGCTATCAACTTTAGAAAGCAGTTCGGAAAGTTTGGAATACTCATCATCCATCATGGACTCTTTAATGTATGCTGTTTCCGGCTCGGTGCTATCATCAGAAACACTCATACTCACAGCCGGAATGTCAACTTCATCGACAACAATAACATCATTCATTTCATCTTTATCAGCGATGTAAACAGCTGTTTCAATTGTATTGATACTTTTGGAATGATCATGTCCATTCACCACCAAACGTCTGAATGGTCCCGGATTCAGTTTAGGCTCAATGAGCATCAGTACCGAACATTTTGCCCTTCTGCTTATCTCCCGTGAAACAGAACCCATATAATATTTCAGCATATTTTCCTTTTCTACTGCACCAATGATGAGCAAATCAACAACGTGCTTTTTGCAAATAGAGAGAATGGTATCCACAGCTTCGCCTTCCTCCCATTCTGCAACTGAGTTGGTCTCACCAAATCCATAATGATTTAGCAGGTTCTTCAGGTGTTTTTCCTTTTCAGCAGAACGCTTTCCAATATGGATAAAAATAACCCGGGAATTGAACAGTGAAGCAAGTCTTTTGGTTTCAGCTATCAGCGCTTCAAGTCGGGGAGAAAATGCTACTGCCAGCGCAATTTTTTCAAAAGGATAAGCAGGTTTGCCTTTGATCATCGCTTAGGTGTTTAGTAGAGGGGATTCACAAACCTAATATTTATAATCGGGATTTCAAATTAACCTGATGATAAGTTATAAACGGCAAAAACAAAAGCATAACTAAATAAGTCAATCCGAATCTCCTTGTAAACAAATAAGCTGAACAAAATAAACATAGTGCTTCTATCAATGTTCTTCGGATTATTTGTGATATTTTTGCTCACATGAAACCGAAAGCATTACTATTCATTACTGGTCTTATCATCCAGTTACAAACATCAATCGTGATTGCACAGGATGAATCTGCCGATGAAAATATTTCTGTGACCTACAAAGGGGAAAAAGGGTTTCATGTGGGTTTTTACATTGGCGCCTTCTTTCCTGATAAAAAATCAACTGTTGTTTATGATGGTTACGGCTATGATGAAAATGGAAACAGGAGAGACTTCTCCAATAGTTTTATGTATCGGAAAATAATTCAGGAGAATGACCCTGTAAACGGTTTGGCTGACAGGATTGCTCCTGAATTGGGAGTCGTGAATCATGAAGACTGGCGGTTTGATGAAACCGGCATGCCCACCAATCTGAAATACAGTACCGGTTTTTTATTTGGACTTGCTGTGCATTATGGAATTGATAAACAGCAGGCCATTATAGCAAATCTTAACTTTGCCAAGCTCAGGGTTGTCGGAAATTTTACCATTGAAACGAGGAATACCGTTAATCAGCAATTGCAGGGTTGGACCAATAACCAGTTTGCTATTGTTGGAGGAGAACAGAGAATGATGATTCAACTTGGTTACAGCAGGATTCTTGGGCTAAATGAAAAACTTAACTTTTTTGCAGAAGGCGGACTGTGTATGAATAATACAAGGGTTGAAAAGAATTTTGTGCAAATTAATTCACTGGAAATTGACCTCACAAACTTCGATCAAAATTCTCAAGGTTTATCCAATCTTTACTATGAGCAATACACCGGCTGGGGTTTTGGGGGCTTTGCAGGACTGGGATTGAACCTGACAATGAATCCCAAATATACCATTCAACTGTTGTATACGCCAAGTTATGAAGAGGTGAATCTGGGTCCGGATCCCTCAACTTCACTTCAGCATGCTGCAGGATTGCGGGCTTATTATAATTTCTGATTGATTTCTTTTACAGACGGCATCATCTTATTGGTAAAGAGCATAAATAGGGTGGTGAATGCAGATCCTTAATTTTATTTTTATGGCGGGCTTGCTTTTACCGGCAGAATCCTTACCTTGGTGGCGTATATTTTTTACAAAAAAATAAAAACAGGGCTAAATCGAAGGAGCGTAGATGGGGATTTGACGCTTCAATTACAATTATTCTTAAAAACAAAAATCAATGAAAAGATTTCTATCCTTTCTTATTGCGGCATTGACTATTTCAATGTTGGCGAATGCACAGTGCACATCAACTAATGCAACAAGCTGCGTTTGTCCTCCCGGAGGCGGAACCGATTGCGACCTATTGCCTGATATAAAAGCCTCTGTAGATGCATTACAGGGAGGTTATGCTGTTTATACACAGACAGGAAATTCTGCAAGTGGTTCACAGGGATCAAATGACGGCAGGCTTCGGTTAAATGGAACTACACCTAACATAGGTTATGGTCCGCTTGATACAAGGGCAATAAATAAATGGTTATGTGGTACAGATACGTTACTTGCGAATCCCGGATCTCTTTGTCCTGACGGACGTGTACCAAAGAGATTTGTCAACCAGCGCATTTTCCATAAAAATGGAAATACAATGTCATATACTGATGTTCCATGCGGTACACTTACTTACCATCCTTCACATGGCCATATGCACGTTGACAACTGGGGTGTTTACACGCTTCGTTTGCAAAATCCCGGTGATCCGAATCCTTTGAATTGGAGCATTGTCGGAACCGGAACCAAACTGGCTTTTTGCCTGCTTGATATTGGCAGTTGTACCGGGAGTCCAACTTACTGCCGTGATGATAATAATAATCCGCAAACTACAGCTCAGATTCCAAATAATGGGATAGGAAATGGTCAATATGGTTGCTCTTCCACGCTACAGGGAATTTCCAACGGATACTATGATACTTATTCTCAATCCTTAGACGGGATGTGGATTGACATTCCTCCGGGAACTTGTAATGGACAATATTATATTGTTGTTCAGATCGATCCAAATCAAAATATGATAGAATTGAATGAGAATAATAACGTGATTGCTGTTCCGGTAACCATTTCCAATCAGACCGCTCCTGGATCTCCTGTCATGAAAATTTCTGCCAACAAGCCCGGTGCAATTTTGCCGGGAAGCAACATAACACTTACTGCAACAGCCGGGTCATCGTATCTTTGGTCACCGGGTGGAGCAACTACACAAAGCATTACTGTAAGCAATGCCGGATCATATACATGTACTGTGACAAATTATTGTGGAACAGCAACATCAGCACCTTTTGTAGTAACAGTTTTGCCTGCTGCAAATGTTCCTTCATCAGGTGGAGCTTCAACATGCATGGGGACAACAGCAACAATAACTGCTACCAACGGTGGAGCGGGTACGATGAAATGGTATAATTCACCGGTTTCGACAACTCCGCTTGTAACAGGAGCGAGTTATACAACACCCAACCTGACCAATACCACTACTTATTATGTAGAAAATGAAGTGACTAATACAGGTGCGACTACGCATGTCGGTCCGCTTGACAATACAATCGGTAGCGGAGCATACCAGACAACAACTCCTTCAACGACATGGTATGAACAATTTGATGCAGTGAGTGACCTAACCCTGGTTTCAGTAAAAGTTTTTGCTTCGACGACAGGTAGCAGAACTTTCATTTTACAGGACCGCGCATCAACAGTTTTGAAATCTCAATCCATATCAGTTCCGGCAGTCGGTGCAAATGTTATTACCTTAAACTGGTTTGTTCCTGCAGGTGCTGGTTACAAACTAATGGTGAGCGGAACACCTAACCTTTATTACAACACAAGTGGAGTTTCATATCCATATTCTGCTCCCGGCATTTGTAATATTTTCGGCTCGTATTCCGGTCATTCAAACTATACTTTCTTTTATGACTTTGTGGTTAAGTCGCCTGATCTTGTTTCAAAGAGCGGGCGGGTTCCGGTAACTGTTAATGTTACTGATGTTACTGTTTTTATTTCTGCTTTACCACCATCTTTATGTGAGGGTGAGTCAACAACCCTCGGAGCAACCGGAGCAAGTACCTATTTGTGGAATCCTGGAGGTGCAACTACAAGCAGCATTACAGTTACTCCGTCAACCAATACAGTTTATTCTGTTATTGGAACATTAAATGGTTGCCAGGAAATGGAGACCATTACTATTTATGTGAATCCAATGCCTTCCTTATTAACTTCCTTTACGGGTGTAAATTGCTTTGGCAATACCAATGGAACAGCAACTGCGGTCGCATCCGGCGGAACGCCGGCATATGGCTATTCCTGGAATACAACACCGGTGCAAAATACACCAACTGCAATAGGACTATCTGGTGGAAATTATGCAGTTACAGTAACTGATGCGAACGGCTGTACGGCTACAATGTCACAGGCTGTGGCTGAACCAGCCGCTTTATTATCTACAGCCAGTGTTACCAATACAACCTGTGGATTTTCCAATGGAACCATAGATATGACTCCTTCAGGCGGTACTGCACCTTACTCCTACTCATGGACGCCGGGTGGAGCAAGTTCACAGGATCTTTCAGGGATTGCCGGAGGAAGTTATTCAGTGCTGATAACCGATGCCAATGGCTGTACACATTCTAATACCTTTTCTGTTGGTACCAGTGGAACAGCTCCTTCAACACCGGCAGCTGTTTCAGGTAATGATTTCATTTGCAAAGGAGCACTTGGAAATTCATATTCTGTCGCACCTGTTGCAGGCGCCACTTCTTATGTTTGGTCTGTTCCTTCAGGAGCAACAATTGGTTCCGGTCAGGGCACCACAGCTTTAAGCATTGACTTTAGCGCGACTCAAACTTCAGGTTCTGTATGTGTATATGCTTCAAATGTTTGCGGCAGCAGCACACCGGTTTGTAAAACGCTTACTGTTGTTACAGCCAAACCCGGCGTACCGTCATCGATCAGTGGACCTTCTACTTCATGTCCCGGTAACACAGGCGTAGTGTATTCCTGCCCTGCGGTTGTAAATACGCAGATTTACAACTGGATTCTTCCGTCCGGATCATCCATTGCCAGCGGGTCTGGAACGAATTCAATTACAGTGAACTTTGATGGTACCTTTACCAAGGGTTACATTAAGGTATCTGCGGGCAACTGTTTTGGCACAAGTTCGCTTCGTTCATTTTATGTCAATGGAAAGCCGACGACACCTGGCACAATGACAGGCGCAATCAATGGCATATGTGCGGGCTCTGTCAATATTCCATATTCAATTGTGGCCGTTTCGGCAGCAACAGGTTATACCTGGACTGCTCCGGCCAATGCAAGCATTGTAAGCGGACAGGGAACAACTTCAGTATTGGTCAACTTCAGTGGTTCATTTACCTCAGGAGCTTTGAAGGTGACAGCTAACAACGTTTGCGGATCAAGCGGTGCAAGAAGTACAACAATCCGTTCTGTGCCTGTTGCACCCGGAGCTCTAAACGGTCCGGTAACAGTTTGTGCCAATCAAACCGGAGTTGCATATTCAATTGCAGCAGTTGCAGGCGCCACTTCATATCAATGGACAGCGCCAAACGGAGCCATCATTGCAAGCGGCCAGGGAACAACAAGTGTTACAGTAAATTTTGGTCCATCATCAGGAACACTTACTGTGAGGGCATTAAACGCCTGCGGACAAAGTAGTGGTCGCAATGTGGGAATCACGATTAACTGCCGTACTTCATCAGATCCAATCAGCGAACTTTCACTGTTCCCGAACCCTGCACATGATAAGATCAACATTTCATTTTATTCTTCTGCCGATGGTAAATACAAAATATCAGTTGGAGATGTAACCGGACGTATTGTTTATACTTCAGTAGGGACTGTAATGCAAGGACAGAATCAGATAACATTTAGCCTTACTGATTTTGCAAAAGGAATATACATGCTTTCTTTTGATATGAATGAACAGCAACTGGTGAAAAAAGTTGTTATCGAATAACCATTCTGGTATTTGTTTATTGTTATATGATTATTCACACGTTATAGTCAACTATCATCGTAATGAAAAAACTATTCCTGAGCATTGTTGCTGCTATTGGCATCTCAATTGTGTCGAATGCCCAATGCACACTCACCAATGCCACTTCGTGTAAATGTTCTGACAGTACAATTACTGATTGTGACTTAAGGCCTGACATTCAGATTGCGCGCTTGCCGCTAACACAGGCAGGCAATTACTCAGAATACCCTCAGGTATGCAATCCCCCATGTAGCGGTAACGATGGAAGGTTGCGTCTTGGAGTAGCTACTCCAATTATCGGATTGGGCCCACTGGAAACAAGAGGAACGTCAAAGTATGTATGCGGTATTGATACCATTGATGCCGGAACTGTTGGCAATATTCCGGCTACATGTCCAACTTCCGGACTGCCACCACACCAGTTGATAAACCAGCGAATTTATCATAAGTCAGGTAGTACAATGACCTGGATTGAAAGGGCTGCCGGATCAATGACATTTCACCCTTCACATGGCCATCAGCACGTAGATAACTGGGGAGTTTATACATTAAGAACTCAAACGGCTGATCCCAATCCTTTGAACTGGCCCATTATTGGTTCAGGTACAAAACTTGGCTTTTGCCTGCTTGATATCACAAGTTGCCAAAGCAGTGTTGGTTCATGTACTGATGCTGCTGGTAACACCCTGACATCGACAAATTTTGATACTCCGCAATACAGAAACTATGGACTTGGCGGCGGTAGCTATGGGTGCTCCAATAATATGCAGGGAATTTCAAATGGTTTCATGGACATTTACAGTCAGGGTCTTGATGGAATGTGGATCGTTGTTCCCCCCGGCACCTGCAACGGAACTTACTATGTTGTGGTCGAAATTGATCCGCTGAATTATTTCGAAGAGACAAATGAAAATAATAATGTTGTTGCCGTTCCTTTCACTTTAACGCAGCAGGCAGGAACAGCTGTTACAGTTGGGGCCAGTGGTCCAACCACTTTTTGCCAGGGTGGAAGCATTACCCTCACTGCAAGCGGAGGTGCGCTCAATTATCTATGGTCAAATGGTGCAACTACACAGTCTATTGTTGTAAACGCATCAGGCACCTTTTCTGTAATCACAAATACAGCTACAACCTGTCCTTCAACATCTGCTCCGGTAACAGTAAATGTAACTCCGATGACAGTAAGTGCATCTTCAAGTCCTTTAAACGTTTGCATGGGACAAAGTATACAATTGAATACTACAACAAATGCATCTTCTACCGTAAATGTAATTGCGTCAACAACAAGTAATACCCAGGTTTTTATTCCTGATAACATTGCCGCCGGTGTTACTTCAACCATCAACCTTTCAGGAATTAATCCCGCTACTCTAAGTGCAAACTCAGTTGTTTCAGTAACGCTGAATCTTACGCATACCTATGATGGTGATCTGATTGTTTCTTTGATTTCCCCTTCTGGCAATACTATTTACCTAAGTAACAGAAGAGGTGGCGGAGGAGATAATTTTACCAATACCATTTTTACTATGAGTGCAACCACTGCCATCGGTTCGGTTACAGCACCTTTCACCGGCTCATTTATTCCGGATGGTGCATTCAGTGCCCTAACAGGTAATGTGAATGGATCATGGCAATTAAAAGTAGCTGACGTAGCTGCGGTTGATACAGGAAGAATTCAAAACTGGACACTCAAAGTTTACAATGCAATTCCAAATGTTGTTACCTACAACTGGAATTCAGCACCAGCCGGTTTTACTTCCGGTCAACAAAATCCAACAACCACTCCGGCAGCAACGACTGCTTATACTGTTTCTGTGAATGACCTCAGCGGATGTGCGGGCTCTTCAACAGTGAATGTTACAGTAAATCCAATTCCTGTTGTCTCTGTCACCCCGGCATCTACAATTTGTGCCGGAACAAATAAAACACTGACCGCTTCCGGTGCTTCAAGTTACCTGTGGTCTAATGGTGCTACAACTGCAAGTATTACCGTTTCTCCATCTGTTAACACAACCTATTCTGTAACTGGAACTACTGCTAGTTGTTCCGGTTCAAACAGTACTGCTGTTAATGTGAACCCTGCTCCATTGGTTACCAGCTCATCCACAGCAATTGGTTGTTTCGGCGGCACAAATGGAACAGCAAGTGCAGTTGCATCGGGCGGAACGCCGGGATACGACTATTCATGGAATACATTACCGGTACAAAATACTTCAACTGCAACAGGACTTTCGAGTGGCAGTTATACAGTTACAGTAACTGATGCCAACGGATGTACTGCTACTAATTCTCAGTCGGTAAGTACACCCATTGTGTTGACCTCTTCGGCAAACGTAACCAATACAACCTGTGGATTTTCCAATGGAGCCATTGATATGACCCCTTCAGGCGGTACTGCACCTTACTCCTACTCATGGACGCCGGGTGGTGCAAGTTCACAGAATCTTTCAGGGATTGCCGGAGGAAGTTATTCAGTTTTGATCACCGATGCCAATGGTTGTATCCATTCAAATACTTTTTCAGTTGGCACCAGCGGAACAGCTCCTTCATCACCGGCATCTGTTTCAGGTAATGATTTCATTTGCAAAGGCGCTTTTGGTATTTCTTATTCAGTCGCACCTGTTGCAGGCGCTACTTCATATGTGTGGTCTGTTCCTTCAGGAGCAACAATTGGTTCCGGTCAGGGTACTACAAATTTAAGCATTAACTTCAGCGCGACTCAGGCATCAGGAACTGTGTGTGTTTATGCTTCTAATATATGTGGTAACAGCGCGCCTGTTTGCAAGACACTTACAGTGGTTACTGCCAAGCCGGGCATGCCTGCCTCTATCAGCGGGCAATCCACCTCCTGTGCCGGCACCAATGGTGTGGTTTACTCTTGTCCTGCAGTTGCCAATACGCAGTCCTATAACTGGTTCATTCCAACAGGCGCCAGTATTGTAAGTGGAGCTAACACCAATACAATTACTGTGAATTTTGACAATACCTTTTTAAGGGGTTACATCAAGATTTCGGCCAGCAATTGTTTTGGCACAAGTTCGCTTCGTTCATTTTATGTCAATGGAAAGCCGACGACACCTGGCACAATGACAGGCGCAATCAATGGCATATGTGCGGGCTCTGTCAATATTCCATATTCAATTGTGGCCGTTTCGGCAGCAACAGGTTATACCTGGACTGCTCCGGCCAATGCAAGCATTGTAAGCGGACAGGGAACAACTTCAGTATTGGTCAACTTCAGTGGTTCATTTACCTCAGGAGCTTTGAAGGTGACAGCTAACAACGTTTGCGGATCAAGCGGTGCAAGAAGTACAACAATCCGTTCTGTGCCTGTTGCACCCGGAGCTCTAAACGGTCCGGTAACAGTTTGTGCCAATCAAACCGGAGTTGCATATTCAATTGCAGCAGTTGCAGGCGCCACTTCATATCAATGGACAGCGCCAAACGGAGCCATCATTGCAAGCGGCCAGGGAACAACAAGTGTTACAGTAAATTTTGGTCCATCATCAGGAACACTTACTGTGAGGGCATTAAACGCCTGCGGACAAAGTAGTGGTCGCAATGTGGGAATCACGATTAACTGCCGTACTTCATCAGATCCAATCAGTGAACTTTCACTGTTCCCGAATCCTGCACATGAAAAGCTTAGCATCTCATTTTATTCTGCTTCAGATGGACAATATAAAATATCAGTAGCAGATGTAACCGGACGCATTGTTTATGTTTCAACAAGGACTGCTCTGCAAGGAAAGAATCAGACAGAATTGAACCTTATTGATTTTGCAAAAGGTATATACTTGCTTTCTTTTGAAATGAATGAGGAGCAACTGGTGAAAAAGGTTGTCATCGACTAAAAAAAAAATTTCGCGAAAACAAAAGCCGTCTCACACATTGGGGCGGCTTTTTTTATTTCTGCAATTTATTTTGCCTTCTGCAATTTTTCCTGCACTGTCTTGAATTCCGAAGTTGAATGGAATTCAATTCCCGGATTGGCTTCACTGGTGATCTTTAAGTACCACTCGCTCTTTGCCATGTATACAGGATGATTATGCTTGTCGTAAGTAATGTACCTGCTTTCATGGAGAAGAAACTTATCAAGCAATTTCTTATCATCTGCAGTAACCCAGCAGGCCTTGAAGTATTCGAGTGGAGTAAATGCGCAAGAAGCCCCATACTCATGGAGTAAGCGGAACTGGATTACTTCAAATTGCAGTTCACCCACTGTACCAATGATCTTAACATTATCGTTTGCTCTGATAAATAGCTGTGCAACACCTTCGTCTGTTAGCTGACTAATTCCCTTTTCTAATTGTTTGGATTTGAATGGATCTTTATTCACCAGCTCTTTAAATATTTCAGGTGAAAAACTTGGTATGCCCTGAAATGAAAGTTTTTCACCTTCAGTCAGCGTATCACCAATCTTAAAATTACCGGTATCATAAAGGCCGATCACATCTCCCGGCCAGGCGTCTTCGACGATACTCTTTTCATTCGCCATAAAACCGACAGGACTTGAGAACCTGAATTTTTTATCCAGGCGGGTATGATAATAGAATTTATTCCGTTCAAACTTTCCTGAAACGATTCTGCAAAAAGCAATCCTGTCTCTGTGTTTTGGATCGAGATTGGCATGGATCTTAAAAATAAAACCGCTAAAATCATTTTCTGCCGGCGTTATTTCCCTTTTGTCGGTGTGCCTTGGTAAAGGTGAAGGTGCTATGCGTACAAACGTATCTAGCAGTTCTTTTACTCCAAAGTTATTGATGGCGCTGCCAAAAAATACAGGGGCCAGGTATCCTTCACTGTACAGCTGTTTGTCAAAAGGTTCGTAAATGCCTGCGATCAACTCAATGTCATCTCGCAATTTACCCGCTGCCGCTTCACCAATATGCTTATCCAGTTCAGGGGAGTGAATATCACTGATTGCAACAATGTCTTCAGAAATCTTTGTTTTATTCGGACGGAAAATGTCCAGCTGCTTTTCAAATCTGTTATAAACACCTTTGAAACTTTCCCCGATACCAATAGGCCAACTCAGCGGACAAGTATGAATGCTGAGCTCCCTTTCAACTTCTTCAAGTATCTGATATGGCTCCTGCCCTTCCCTATCCATCTTATTCACAAAGAGAATAACAGGAGTATGCCGCATGCGACAAACTTCCATCAGTTTTCTGGTTTGTTCTTCAACACCTTTAACACAGTCAATGACCAATATCACGCTGTCTACTGCTGTCAGCGTCCTGTAAGTATCTTCAGCAAAGTCTTTATGGCCTGGTGTGTCAAGAATATTAATCTTATACCCGTCATAATCAAACCCCATTACCGAAGTAGCAACGGAAATACCACGCTGCTTTTCAATTTCCATGAAATCAGAAGTTGCCGCCTTTTTGAACTTATTGCTTTTTACAGCACCTGCAGTTTGAATGGCACCGCCGAATAAAAGCAGTTTTTCTGTGAGGGTAGTTTTTCCGGCATCAGGGTGACTGATGATACCAAATGTGCGTCTTTTATTTATTTCTTCTGGTTTCAAAGTATTGGTTTTGTTGTTGTCTTCTCAAAAGAGAAAATTACTGCGTTGAAAAGTCATTAGGGAATGAATGATTTCTTTTCCTTAAACTAGCAACCGAATCGTCAAGGCGGCGTCGGAAATAATAGTATGAAAAGCCTTGGCATAATTGAACGGCGAATCTAATCAATTGCGGGGATTTTGGATAAAATATGATCCTTCCACATGTTTATTTTAAATACTTAGAATTCCTATACAGCCGACCAATAGCTTCCAAAGAAAAGGAAAATGCCCTCTTTATAAATAATACAGAGAACTTTTTACCCGGCTATTATTTGCTGACTTACTGCTCTAAAAATTGCTTTGCAAATATTAAACTGATGAAATATTAATTATGGATTGTAAAGGTGCCTGAAATGCAAGTTACAGAAAGTTCTGCTTTCTTCGGCAAGATTTCTCGTTGCGATGCATTTAAGTCAGATTGATTTTCCATTATAAAACTGCTCAGGAAAAAAAATGCAGGAAAAAGTAGCTTTGCATTTGGCCAAAAAAAATTGTTTATATATCTTTGGCAATATTTAAACGTCATGGATTTTTTTTCAATTTCCCAACTGGAGCAATTTTCCGGCATAAAAGCGCATACTATTAGGATTTGGGAGCAGCGTTACAAGGCTCTCAATCCTTCAAGGTCTGACGGAAATACACGGAGTTATGACAGTGCGCAATTGAGAAGATTACTCAACATCTCGAGTCTGCTGCAAGATGGCCTGAAGCCGTCGACTTTATGCAAGATGAGTGACAACAGGTTATTTCAGTTAATGGAAGACAAGCTGCTTGAAAACACACTTAGTGATCCTTCTTACGAATATTACGTATCCCAGCTAATTGTAGCTTCAACAGGATTTAATGAGGCCTATTTCGATAAAATATTTTCCAATTGTTTACTCCGACTTGGCATGCGTGATACCTATGTCAAGGTTATATATCCTTTACTGAACAGGATCGGTCTTTTGTGGGCAGCAAATAAAATTTCCCCCGCCTATGAACACTTTGGCGCAAATATGGTGAAGCAAAAACTCTCAGCCGCCATTGATGCTTTGCCTCCGCCAAAATCTTCCCGGACAAGCTGGTTGCTTTTCCTGCGCGAAAATGAATTTCATGATATCGGTTTACTTTTTTGCTACTATCTGTTAAAACAAGCAGGCAAAAAAGTTATATACCTGGGGAGCAATGTCCCCATAGAAACGCTGCGTCAGACTGTAAATGAGACAACTCCTGCACACCTTTTTATGTTCATGGTTCATTACGACTCGCCTGATGAGACAAACGACTATCTTAAAGTTCTGAAAAGACACTTCAGCAAGTCAACCATCCATATCTCCGGAAATGAAAGATTGCTTTCAGCTTTGAAACCGGCTAAAGAGCTCAATAAAATTTCTTCTGTTGAAGAATTGGAAAAACAATTGGCTTAGTTTTGTGTTTAAGTATTATACCATTTATTTAAACAATTAAACAAGCAATATTATAGAAGACAGGTCCGGTATTTAAGGTTATATTTACAATTATATATCTGGCATTTTGGTTAAATAAGCCATATGGGATGAAGAGCAGCCGGTGCAGATACAATTTTAACTTCTCATATTACTCTAAATGCTCCATGTATCTGGTCTGTAAGTCAGCAAAATGAAAAGGTCAATGAAATCACTATTTGACAGAGTTAGTCTGGATTGCAGCCGACATGTGACGCGCTCCTACAGCACAAGTTTTTCCCTTGGGATCTACTTCCTGAATTCTAAACTGCGAAAACCCATATATGCCATCTACGGCTTTGTACGTTTTGCAGATGAAATTGTTGACAGCTTCGATGGTTACGACAGAAGGGATTTACTGAAGAAATTCAGAGTTGAAACCTACAGTTCAATTGAAAGTGGTATATCCCTGAATCCAATACTAAACTCTTTCCAGTCAGTGGTTCATGAATATAAGATCAGCCACGACTTAATCGAAACTTTTCTGAAAAGCATGGAAATGGATCTTAACAAGGTCGAATACTCAAAGGAAAAGTATGAGCAATATATTCTCGGAAGTGCAGAGGTTGTTGGATTGATGTGTCTTCATGTTTTCACTGAAGGCAACATGACCCTTTACAATGCCTTAAGGCCATATGCAATGAAATTGGGAGCAGCTTTTCAGAAAGTTAATTTCCTGCGTGATATTAAAGAAGACTATCAGGAACTGGGACGTTCATATTTTCCGGGAATAGATTTGGTAAACTTTTCAAAGTACGATAAGGCGCTTATTGAAGAAGAAATAGAAGCAGACTTTAAGACTGCGCTCATTGGCATCAGGATGCTGCCTTCTTCATCAAGAGGTGGCGTTTATCTTGCTTATGTATATTATCACTCATTGTTCAAGAAGATAAAAAGGCTGCCGGCCCGCAGGATCATGAATGAAAGAATAAGGATCAACAACGGCCATAAGCTCGGCTTAATGGTGAATAGTATGTTTCAGCATAAAATGAATATGTTTTAAAAACTTTGATTTTTTCGTTTCTGGTAAAATCACCGTTGCCAGCAGAAAAGAAAAAAACAACTTAGCCATGAATAATTTCTTAATACTTGTAGATGAAAATGACAAGCAGTGGGGTAAGCTTGAAAAACTCCTTGTGCATCAATTGGGATTGCTACACAGGGCATTTTCAGTTTTTATATTCAACCGCAAAGGCGAACTGTTATTACAACAAAGAGCTGAAGAGAAGTACCACTCAGGAGGTCTGTGGACAAACACATGCTGCAGCCATCCGCAATATGGGGAAGCAACGCCTGATGCTATCAGGAGACGCCTCTTTGATGAAATGGGCATGCAATGCAGAACGAATTTTGCATTCAGTTTTGTTTACAAAGCTAATTTCGATAATGGACTTACTGAACATGAATTTGACCATGTCTATTTCGGGCTTAGTGATGACATTCCACTCCCTGAAAAAGCGGAAGTGAAGGACTGGAAATATATGACCATACCTGCTTTAGAAGAGGATATTGCAGGACACCCTGAGGGCTATACGGAATGGCTTAAAATATGTCTTCCTGATGTAAAAAGACACTTCAATAAAATAATCACCAGCAAGACTCATGTTTATGCATAATTTAGTTGTTACACAATTTCTTCCTATAGATCTGAACAAGGCCTGGGATTTTTTTTCTTCTCCAGAAAATCTTTCACGCATCACACCTCCTGAAATGGACTTTAAAATCCTTACCAAGGATGTCAGCGAAAATATTTATGATGGAATGGAAATAGATTACAGCGTGAAGCCGCTTGCAGGAATTCCTGTAAAGTGGAAAACTGAAATAAGGAACGTTCGTCAGCTGCATTCATTTACTGACATACAGGTTAAAGGACCTTATAAAGTTTGGGAACATACTCATACCTTTGCAGTTGTAAAGGGAGGCGTAATGATGAATGACGAAATAACATATCTTCTCCCACTTGGCATCCTTGGTAAAATTGCCCATTTCCTTTTTGTAAGAAAGAAAATTGAAAAAATATTCAACTACAGGAAAACTGTTCTTCAGAAAATATTTTTGAATGCAAACTATACTCATTAATACGCTGATCGTAGTAACTTCCTTCTTAAGTATGGAGGCCGTTGCCTGGCTTACACATAAATATGTAATGCACGGTATTTTATGGTTGCTTCACAAAGACCACCACAGAAAGGAATCTCAGGGCTTCTTTGAACACAATGATTTCTTCTTCCTGATTTTTGCTTTGCCTGGAATCACAGGATTGTATTTTGGAATGCAGCATGACTATAATTTTCTTTTCTGGTCAGGACTGGGAATTACGCTTTACGGCTTTACATACTTCTTTGTACACGACATTTTTATTCACCAGCGTTTTAAGATATTCCGCAACGCAGACAACAAATACTTCATAGGCATTCGCAGGGCCCATAAGATGCACCACAAACACCCCGATAAACAGGAAGGTGAGTGTTTCGGAATGTTGTATGTCCCTTATAAATATTTCAGCAACCCAAACCCAAAAGGTCACTTATGAAATTCACTTATTTGTGGGTTGATTTATTTACAGTAATAATTCCATTCTTTTTTTCCTTTCATCCCAAACTAAATTTCCATAAGAGCTTTAGGTATTTTTTTCCGGCAAATGTGCTGGCTGCAATACTTTTTCTCAGCTGGGACATGCTATTTACTAAAATAGAAGTTTGGGGATTCAATCCTGATTATATTTCAGGAATCCATATCTTAAATCTTCCGATGGAGGAGGTTCTGTTCTTTCTCTGCGTTCCATTTTCCTGTGTCTTTTCTTATTACTGCCTGAATCTGTATTTCAAAATTCAATGGAAGCCGAAAATGGAATCTATTTTCGTGATTGGATTTTCAGCGATACTTCTTATTACCGGAATAATATTCTACTCTCGCTTATACACTTCTGTAACATTTATAAGCCTTGCACTCTTGCTTTTATTCCTTAAATATGTGATGAAAGTAGAATGGCTGCCGAAATTGTTTACCATTTATCCCATCCTATTAATTCCGTTTTTTATTGTAAACGGAATCCTTACGGGAACTGGATTGGATGCGCCTGTAGTCTGGTACAACAATGCAGAGAACCTTGGAATACGGATGCTGACAATTCCAATTGAGGATGCTTTTTTTGGCTTTGAATTGATCCTTCTCAATGTGTTTTTTTATGAATACCTGAAAGGAAAATCTAATTCGGAAATGGTTCTGACTGAAGTTAAGCACTGAATATTCTGATTTGTTACGGAATAATCAGGTTTGTTGCAACAGAATTGCAAGAGTTGACCCTTTTTTATAATCAATCATTAAGCAATCGGATACCTTTATGGTTAATAAATATCTGCCTTATGCCGACGGCAGTGAATAATTATTTGATTAATTAGTGAGTCTATTCTTCCCTAAGTCAGTACAAGAAAATATTGATTTTTTTTATTCAGGGAAACTAAATTGTTAACCTTCAATATTCAATAACATGAAAAAACACTCGCTTGCTCATGTAGTTATTTTTGCATTTTTTTTAATAGCTGCTCCATACGTAAAAGCGCAGCCTTTCAATCCGCTGCTTGCTTCTATGTTACAGGATACATTAAGTACCTATTTTTCCGCTGTAGGAAATATAAAAGGTATGTCAGCGGCAGTGTACCTTCCCGGGCAAGGAACCTGGCAAGGTACTGCAGGGGAATCGTATGCCGGACAGCCAATAACATCGGATATGGAATTCGGCATTGCCAGCAATACCAAATTATTTGTTTCTTCAGTCATCCTCAAACTCACGGAAAATAATACCCTCAGTCTTGATGATTCATTACACAACTGGCTTCCCTCGTTTCCAAATATTGACCCCGATATTACCATCAGGCAATTGTTGAATCATACGAGTGGTGTTCAGGATCCGATATTTCTTTCTCCCTGGAAGGATACGATCATGAATAATCCTTCACGCAACTTTACTCCGCAGGAAGTATTAAGTTGGGTAGGAACCCAGCTATTCACACCGGGTACAAGCTGGGGATATTCAAATATCAATTACATCCTGGCCGGCATGGTAGCCGAAAGCTCAACAGGATTTCATATTTCGAGATTGATCAGGGACAGTATTCTAACACCACTGAATCTTGACAGTACTTTCTACGATGTTGAAGAACCTGTAAGAGGAACCCTCTCCCATCGCTGGTATAATACAATTGATTATCATGATACATCCCGCGTCGGCCTAAATACAGCCGGAGGATGTGCAGGAGCATTGTTCTCAAATTCAGGAGACATGACAAGGTGGTATCATGCATTGATGACAGGACAATTGCTGAATCAGAATTCAATTGATGAGCTTACAACTTTTATTCCCACCGGTGGTGCTTATACTTATGGTCTGGGAGTGGAAAATCAAGTTTGGTTTGGGCACAATACCTATGGGCATGGAGGTTCTACATGGGGCTATAAGAGTAGAATGGTATATGATCCATGCATGGGAGCGGTAGTTTGTGGCTTGGCAAACTCCTGGCCGGGCGGAATGGATGGCGTAACATTATTACTTTTCAGTGTCCTTGCCAATCATGTTCCGGGTTGCGGTGCAACAATCACAGGCGACACAACTGTTTGCAGTGGCGAAAATAATATCACCTATATGGTTTCGCCAATCGCGAATGCAACATCTTATATTTGGACATTGCCTGGTGGTGCAACCGGTACGAGTTCGACCAATAGTATTACGGTGAATTTCAGCGGCGTTGCATTATCAGGCGATATTGTTGTTCAGGGTAATTCTGCCTATGGAGTCGGAGCCCATTCATCTATGCACATCACCGTTGATCCGTGCACCGGTGTTTCAGATTTGAATGATAGAAAGGAAGATTTGAAAATTATCTATGATCCTATCGACCATTTTATTCAGCTGTCATTTTCAAACCCACTAAAGAATTTTGAAACAAAAATAACTAACATTTTCGGGCAGCGTGTATTAATTTCAGAGAACAGCGACAGGCTTGACGTAGCAAATCTGGCAAAGGGAATTTATATTGTCAGTATAGTTTCAGGGCAACAGCATTTTGAAAACAGGAGAATTATCATTCAATAGTCTTATGGAGCCATTGCTTAAAGCCATTCTTTCAGAATTTACAAAATAATGACTGATTTTGGGTAATTTTTCGCCTATTTACTATCCTTAAGTTGATCCCGCTTTCCTTTTTTATTTTACATTTACGCCTCATTCAATCCATTTATTTTCAATGAAAAATCTTTACAAACTTTCTCTGTTTGCGGCCATTACCATGGCACTCTCTCTTTCTTCATCAGCCCAGCCATGGTTGAAACAAGCCATTGTTTCTAATACAGATGAAACCGTTGATCCCGGCACGGAGCCAAACTTTTTTGATATTCAGAAAAAATTTAATGATTACTGGAAAGACAAAACACCTTCGCTGAATGAAGATGAAAACCGTGAAGATGGAGGCTATCAGCAATTCAGAAGGTGGGAAGCTTTTATGAAGCCGCGCACCTTCCCTACAGGAGAATTTTTTGATCCGGAAATTCTTGTAAAAGAAAGGGAGAAACAAAAGCAATCTCAATTAAGACTGTCAGTTCATCCTGCAATCACATCGGCAAATTGGACATTTGTCGGGCCTACTTCAATCCCATCAAATGGTGGTGGTACAGGCAGGGTAAACTGCATTCGCTTCCACCCTACTGATGCCAACATAGTTTACATAGGCGCTGCTGCCGGTGGCGTATGGAAGACCACTAACGGAGGAAGTTCATGGACATCGAACACTGATTTTCTGGATGCATTGAGTGTTGCAGACATTGCCATCAATCCGCGTTATCCTGATTCTGTTTTTGTTGCAACAGGAGATGGTTATGGATATGAAGTGGGTCAGGACTTTTGGGGCGGCACATATAGCGCCGGAGTTATGGTTACTGCTGATGGCGGACAAACATGGAATACAACAGGTCTTAGCTATAACCAGACACAATCATCCATCATACAGAGATTGCTGATAAATCCTGCCGATCCTGATATCTTGCTTGCATGCACACGCACAGCAATTTTTCGCTCTGATAATGCCGGTGCAACATGGACATCTGTTAGAACAGGACACTACTACGACATGGAATTTAAACCAGGTGATCCGAACACTATTTATGCAAGCACATCATCAAGCATTGCCAGGTCTAATGACATGGGTGCAACATGGACAACAGCAGGATCGGTTTCCGGTGGCGGACGAGTTTCTATCGCTGTAACTGATGTGAACCCACTTGTTATTTATGCACTTGGTGAAAATGGAAACTTTTACAAATCAACAAATGGCGGTGCATCATTTCTTGCCCAAAGCTCCCCAGGTAGTATTGCGAATTTTTACGGATACTATGACGCAGTACTTACTTGTTCTCCGTTGGATGAAAACAAAGTATTTGCTGCAGGGATGAGTATTGCAAAATCTTCAAATGGAGGTTCAACATGGAGTTCAGCAGGAACCAATATTCACGTCGACAATCATTCACTCGAATTTATGCCGGGCAATAACAACGTGATCTGGTGTGGTAATGATGGCAGCATTTATTCATCAACCAACAGCGGTACTTCCTGGACAGATCTTGGAAACGGAATAGGAATAAAACAGTATTACCGAATGGGTGCCAGTACACTCACACCATATAAAATGCTTGCCGGTGCGCAGGACAACGGTACTGACAGATTAGCCAACGGAGCATGGCGTAAAGTAGAAGGCGCTGATGGCATGGAGTGCATGATCGACAGAACCAATGACCAGATCATGTATGCAAGTTGGCAGTATGGCAATTTATTAAAGTCAACAAACGGAGGAACTTCATTCTTCGACATTACACCTGCATCAGGAGACTGGACCACTCCATTTATCCAGGATCCGATTGTCGCCAATACGCTGGTTGGTGGCTGGGATGAAGTTTATCGTTCTACCAATGCCGGCAGCAGCTGGACGCCGATTTCAAGCGGAAATTTTTCAGGGAACATCATCGCTGTTGCCATGACAGAAGCTAACAATAATTATATTTACGCTGCTTCCATTGGGAAAATCAATCGTACAACTAATACAGGGGGAATTTGGACGAATATCACAACCGGAATTCCGGTAAATAATGCAGGGATAACTTATATTGCAGTCAGCAATACAGATCCCGATAAAGTGTGGGTTACATGTACAGGTTACTCTTCAGGAAATAAAGTTTTCTCTTCTTCCAATGGCGGAACAACCTGGACAAATTATTCCGGTACACTTCCCAATGTTCCTGTGAACTGTATTGCATATCAAAAAAACAGTCAGGATGCGGTTTACATTGGAACCGATTTCGGAGTTTACTACAGAGATGCATCCATGAGCGACTGGATTCCATTCAATACAGGCCTACCAAACGTAATCGTTTATGAACTGGAGATCAATGATGCTATTCAAAAGATTCGTGCGGCAACTTTCGGAAGAAGTATTTGGGAAAGTGACCTCAATTCATCATCTAGTTTTACACTTGATGCCGGAGTGATTTCAGTAATATCACCCGGAACGGCAGTCTGTTCAAATACTTTTGATCCGAGCGTAAGAATCAGAAACTACGGACAGGATACAATAACAACAATCAATATCAATTACCAGCTAGATGCGGGTATCGTTCAAATATTTCCGTGGACAGGTACGCTCTTGCCGGGAACAAATGCTGATGTAACACTTCCATCCTTGACTTCAACAGCAGGTAATCATTCGTTTACAGTATTTACGAGCGATCCCAATGGTTCAGCAGATCAGAATACATTTAATGACACGCGCACGACTACATTCGATATCAATTCAGTTACAACAACCTCTCCCGTTGTTGAAGGTTTTGAAAATGCCTCCTTCCCTCCAACCGGCTGGACATTTGTTGACACCAATTCTCCAACGATGTTTTATCACCTGACCACAGCAGGAGGATTTGGCAATTCAACATCTTCTCTTCGCGCACGGTGTTATGTACTTGCAAGCACTTATGCAAATATGCTTTCAACGCCAATTGATTTCACTACTCTTCTTGCTCCTGCTTCATTAACATTCAATGTGGCTTATGCAATGAAGAATTCAACTTCGAATGACTCACTGAATGTATATGTAAGTTCAGACTGCGGAAATACATGGGCACGCAAATATTCCAAGACAGGAACTGCTTTGGCAACTGCAGCAAACCATACCAATAATTATACTCCTACAGCTTCTGAGTGGAGAAATGAAGTTGTGGATCTTTCAGCATACATTGGTCAGGCAAGTGTTCAGGTTCGTTTTGAGTTCTATGCCAATTCCGGCAATAACATCCATGTGGATGACATCAATATTAATGATGCAACAATTGGAATTAATGAATCAAATATTTCCGGCTCTGTGAGTGTGTTCCCAAATCCAACTAATGGAATGATTCATTTCAATCTTCCATCGAACGTGGAAAATACGATGCTCACCATTTATTCTGCGCTTGGAAATTCAGTCAGGGAATTACCGGTGAAAGAAAGCTCAATGGATCTTGATATCAGCGGGCTTGCAACAGGTATTTATTTTTTCCGTGTGAGCGGCATAAATGTTAAACCAATTATGGGTAAATTGATTAAGGAATAAAATCTAATTCCTTATCGCTTTACAAATTTCGAAATAATAATTTCCCCTGAAGTTGTTTGTGTCCTGAGAAAGGAATTCAGATGAAGGAGTTAAATGAAAAGAATGATTGAGATTATTTTCAACATGATCTGGAATTTATTATCTATCCTTTAGTGGTAACAAGGTAACTCGTCCTACATATTCATGATTGTAACCATCCGGTTCATAAATCAGCAGTTTATAAACATATACATCGCCCTGGCATGGCTGCATGTTATTCTGAAATTTTCCGTTCCATGCCTTGTAAGGATCTGTTGAATGAAATACTTCAATGCCCCAGCGGTCAAATATCCACAACTCGTACTCAGCCCATCCGGAACCCATAGGAATAAATCCATCATTGATACCGTTGCCATCGGGAGAGAATGAATTGGGAATGTACACGCTGAAGTCCGGAATCACCTCAACAGTTTTTTGAATCGTATCGGTGCATCCGAATAAATTTGAAACGATAAACGTCACAGGATATGTTCCGACTGCACTGTATGTATGTTCAGGAGAAACAATGTTTGAATCAGTTGTTCCGTCACCAAAGTTCCAATTGTAAAACAGGAAAGCCGAAGTATCAAACACGAGGTTTTCAAAAGTGAAGACAGGAGTGAAAATTGACTGTACTAAAGGATCCGGTTGAAAATCTGCATCCGGTGAGTCGTAAACACTTACAAAACTGTACGAGCTGTCATCCCTGCAGAGGTTGAGATTAATTGCAGTAAGTGTAATAGTGTATTGTCCCGGATCTTCAAATATATACGAGTTTGTTTCTCCTATGAGCGTAGCAACTTCATGGGTGCCTTCGCTGATCATCCATGTGTAATAAGTTGCGTTTATTGAATTGCTGATAAGGTCAACTGCAATGGGCGGACATCCATATGCACTATCGAGAGCAAAACTTGCCTGAGGAGCTTCAACCACAGTAACTTGTTGTGTTGCTACGGACGTGCATGAATTTGTGCTGTCACCAAATGAATTACCTGTAAGTGTCACAATATAATTTCCGGGAAGAGGAAAATAATGGAGCGGAGAAAATTCGTCGTCAGATGTAGTGCTGTCGCCAAAATCCCAGAGATAACTGGTGAGAGCAGAAGACGTATTATAAAACTGCACCGGTTCATTCAGGCAAGTTGCTTGTGTTGCAGTAAAAGATACAGTCGGAAGATCATACACATGTACGGTCTGAGTTGCAGTATCCAGTCCGCAGTAATTATCAACGATATGTAAAATGACATAATCGCCCGCAGTGGTATATGTATGAGTAACGGTATCGCCAAAATCAATATTTCCTGCCGAGCCGGGATCTCCAAAATCCCATTGAAGCAATGTGGGATTGATTGGGGTTGAGAAGTCCGTCAACACCACAGTAAGTGGTATGCAGCCATAGAGGTTATCCGTATGAAAAAAGGCAACTACTTCACTTGGATGCACGATTACATCCCTGGAAATTGTATCAGTGCCGCAAATATTGGTGGTGATAAGCTGTACATGATAAACTTCGTCAACAGCACCTGCATAGAGCAGTGTTTCAGGAGGCGTAACACCGCTGTAAAAAAACGCACCGTTGATACTCCACTCGTACGTGCAGATTCCAATGGTACATCCATCTGAGTTATCGTTGAAGCGCACAAGGGCAGGTGAGCAAGTATCAGTGAAACTTGTTCCAAAGTTTGCATGAGGAATAGGAAGGACAAGCACAGAATCTGAATGAGATGCAATACCGCATTGGTTTGATGAAGTAAGCTGAATAATTTGATAGATTGGTGTGTTGTTTATGCCTGCATGTAAATACAGTGTATCAGGATTTGTATCATGCAAACCATAATTCCATGTATACACTACAGAACTGTCAAAGGAACTATTGTCTGTAATAAACACTTCAAGAGAATCGCAACCATCCGTAGGTGAAAGGGAAAATATTGCATCAGGGACTGCAAGGATGTGAATTATTTTCTGAAGCGTGTCTGTACAGCCGTTTATGCTGTCGGTGACTGCCAGCCATACTGTATGATCCCCTGCAGGACCGGCAGCAGTATAGGTGATTGAATTACTGCTGATCCATGGAGGTGCATCAATCATCCAGCTTGCAGAAGTTCCGGCCACTGTGTCACTCAGCAGGATGTTATCGCCTATACATGCAATACTGTCGAGATTAAAGATCGCGGAAACGCCTGTGCTAAGTGTGACGATCATTGTATCTGTTGTTATACACACCCCATTCGTATCCGTGTATGTAACAATATCGATTGCTACTCCGGCAGGAGGACAATATTGTCCGGTGAAGTTGCCTGATACTCCGGTTCCTTCCCACCAGCCACCTGATGGCGTACCGGCAAGGTTAAGGCAAGGAACATTGCTGCAAAAAAAAGTGTCAGGTCCGGCGCTTACATCGTAGCCGGTTACATAATATACAAATGTATCTGTTACTGCACATACAGATGCAGTTCCATAGGTGTAATAAAAAATGTTTGCGTATTGAACTGCAGTGGAAGGATCAAAAAAATCATTTCCGGGCAGGAGAAGAATTCCATTGACATCATACCACTGTCCGCCGGGTGGATTATAAGTAAACTGAATTATACCGCTTTGCCTGCAAACTGTATCTTCAATGAATTGAGGAGGTAATGGCGGCGCATACATAAAGGTATCAGCAAGTGCAATGGAATCACATGTGCTTTCGACTATTGCGATAGCAACATAGGTGACCGGGCCAGCTCCCCCTCCTACTGAAAATGAAGGAGGGGATGGAGGAAATCCGGAAGCAACGCAAAAGGGAATTGTATCGCCGAGTATATAGATGAGCCATTGATGCGCGGTGTCATTTGCATGGGGGATGAGAAAAAAATAGTCCTGGAAAACAAACTGAATGGCAGTGCAGGTATCGGGAATTTGTGTCATGGATAAATCCACGCCTTCGTCTATGTCCACAACAATGTTTTGCGAAACATTCGGACATGAATTCGAATCCGTATAAGCGGTTACACTTATTGTATAAGGACTTCCTGCCGCACTTGAGTAAGTAAACGCTGCTACCTGGCCAATAGCAGTATTTGGAAGATCGGCTCCGGGAGCGCTCCAGTAATATCCCTGGGTAATGTTCGAAGTATCACTGATGTTGATGTTGAATGGTGTACACCCGGTTAGAGGAGTGCTGACTAAATTCAACTGTGGCTGTGAGAATAACCCAAGCGTGGTTGTAACGGTGTCGATGCCGCATGAACTTGTTGCGAAAAGTGTGACGTTGTAAATGCCAGTGCTGTCGAAAAATACTATTGGGTTTATTGTTGCAAGGACCGTATCCGGATCTGCTCCCTCAAATATCCAGTCGTAGTTGAGAACCGGGGATCCTGCAAAAGAAAAGAAAGCACTTCCGTTAATCGTAATGGAATCCTGGCAAAAACTTTGTTGAGATGGAACAATAACAGGGCCTGTCAAAAGGGTAAGCGTATCATACCAGTCACAAAGACTTTGCGGTGAATTGCAGCAACCATACGCCTCCAGGTGAATGATGTGCTGACCGGGATCGTACATTTCTAAAATCGGCATTGGATCTTTAGGACCCCAGAATGTGTCAGTAAGCATATTTGATGTCCACAAAAGCGAGTCTGCAAAATTCTGAATCAGCACTGGAATAACAGTGGCCGGCGTGCACGAATCAAGCAGTGTAATGGTTGCTGATACCGTTGTTGCTGGTCGAACATACACCGTTTGAGAAAATGAAGAAGATCCGCAAACATTTTCAAGGTAAACGGTAATGGTACGCGTACCGGGAGTTGAATAGGAAACACATCCGGGATTAAACAATCTGCTCGTATCAAAGGGAAGCCCGCCACCGCCAAAGTCCCACCAGATTGAATCGGCAGACGATTGATTGATGCATGCGTTGGTGAGATCAAAGCAAATAGGCTCATCGACGCAAACGGTATCCCCAGTATTCAAAAAGGAAAATTCAGCATGAGGCATGAAACGCAGCGAGACCGGGAAGCTATTCCATGTTATGGTACATCCGGCAGGGCAACTGTCAGCTACAAAAATGTAAATGGTGTTGGATAAAATTCCATTTGATCCACTGAAGCAACTGTCCGGTCTAAAGCCAAACTGATGATAAATGGTGTCAGTGAAATTTCCGACAAAAGAGGTATCAGTGCCATCGCCCCAGCAAATCCAGCTATTGTCAATGTTTCCACTGCTTGTGCTGTAAACACCAACTGCATTTCCGATGCAGAAGAAAGAACCTGCAGCACCATACGCACCACCTGCTGCAAACGGCGCAGGAACACAATCAACAGGAAGTCCTGCAGTGGTGCACTGTCCGAGGTTGTTACATTGTGCCTGCGTTTTCGATATTAAAAATAACTGCAGCAGAACAGAAAGGACAAAAGCAATAAATGAAAGGAGTAGTTTTCTTAAGTTCATT
Organism: uncultured Flavobacteriales bacterium; assembly: GCA_964356415.1. Taxonomy (GTDB): domain Bacteria; phylum Bacteroidota; class Bacteroidia; order AKYH767-A; family 2013-40CM-41-45; genus JAPLDB01. Next base: position 2,253 of record CAYHHK010000020.1, on the reverse strand, counting down.
TTGCGTAAACGAATATGAGGAATTTTTTCCTGCTGTACAAAAGGGGCCGATTTGGGTGATTTTTCTAAGCCAATAAACACTAATAAATGCGCAAAGCTGCCGGAAATTTCTTACCGGCAGCTTGCAGTAGCACCAGATTTTGCAATTATCAACCTAAAAACCAGTTCCAGTTGAACTTCCAGTAAATGGCAGGCATGAAGTCAATGTCAATGTCCAATTCATCAAACAATTCATTCTCATAATCGAAAAATATAACACCAATGCCTACTTCGCTGACAAATGAGGTTTTCTTATGTTTCATCTTATATCGTTCACGTGCCCATCCGATAGCGAACATGGATTCATCGTAATCAGTTGTCAATGTCTTGCCAAAGCGGAACATCATTCCATTTTTTGCCACCATGTTTGCCCTTTCATTGAACCGTTCATGAAAAAAGACATCAGCTCCTCCACTGAACATCAATGGAAATCGAAGTTTCGATTCTTTATCAGAATAAGTTACCTCTCCGTACTGGTTATAATGAGTCTCACTTGTTGCAATGTATGAAGGTCTGAGATAAAACCCGGCTTCAAGAGCAATGAATCTGGAAGGATAGAATCGAATTACGGGAGCCCCAATAATGCCTCCTCCCCCGGCAGCAACACCAAGAGAAAAAAATCCTCCCACTGATTTCATGTCAGGTTTCTCATGAAGAGCCACTGTTGAGAGGGCAGGAATCTCCTCCCGTGAGATTTTTTCAATTTCATCGTATTTATACACTAAGATGCTGCCATCAGCTGTTTTAATTTTCAACTGATTTGGAGGAGTTTGTTCTGTGATGACGCCCATAATAACTGAGCCGTTTTTGAGTGAAACGACGTCACGCATATTCTGTGCGTGCGATAGAAAACACATTGCTACAAACAAGACAGTCAGCGTAACAGGAAGCAGGTTCTTTTTCATTTTGGTGTTGATTTTATAGTGAATATTGCTTGAATTATAGAGTAATGATAATATCAGCAATAACCGGGATCAACAGAGAACCTGTAACCGGCAGGCATGACTGAGTAGTTGGCAAGGAATACCCTGCCGATGGTCAATTAAAAATTCAGAAATAGCCTTCCGGAGTTGGCTTAAACTGCTAATTTAAAACTTCTTGAGTAAGGTAAAACCGGGAACAAATTGTCTGTTTCCATCATGGTTCGATTTTCCGGTTTTCAGGCTCATAGAGGGTGAAATAACTGAATTGTAACGGATCATCATTTTCTTTGTAATGGCCCTGCTCCCGCTTCCGGAAATAGATCCAGCGATAAAGAAACCCAGCCCCGCTCCCATCACGCCCAGTGAAGATGGGTCATCCGGAGCAAGGAGAATCCCGGCCGCGCCTATTCCTAAGAGTGTACAGCCTATAACAGAAAAGGTAGTATTTAAAACCCGCTTGGTTTGCAGGCGTGAAAGGTCCTTGTTAATCTCAGGATCGTTGGCACTGCGAAGGGTTGTTTTCAATTTCTTCCATCTCATATTTCCAATCTGCTCGCCCTGATAAGTTGATTTCAAGACCGGATCTTTAATTGCAAATAAGTCAAGATTTTTCACTATTGACAATTCCTCTCTTGTTATTTTCTCAATCTCTTCATTCTTAAATACAAGAGAACTTCCACCGGAAAGTTCCAGTTTGATATGGGAGGAAACGTCCTGTTCAATGATTTTTCCTTTATAGATTTTACCATTTTTTAATTTAACAACGTCTAACTGCGTCTGAGCTAAACCATCAAGGGAAGAGAACAACAGAATGGCAATGAATAACCAATTAGTGAGTGTATGCTTTCTCATTTTATTTCAGTCAATATTAAAAATTTACTCAGCAGCAGTATTTATTACCATATTCCATATACCAATCCCAGGTTTACATATCCATAGAACCCTTGCGCAGTATTAGAAGTAGTACTATAAGTGATGTAGCTTGTCTCTTCAGTCCCTAATTTTATGATTACAGCAGCGACATCAATTGAAATTCCAAAATGATCAGAAACAGGCATGTGAAGTCCATATTCTGTTGCAAATCCAATTTCTGATTTTTGCTTTTCTGTATATCCAGATACAGGAATACCCGAGGTATTTGGTTCTGAAGCATCGTAAGTAAAGGTATTCTGATTGAATACTAGATTGATGGCTACATGAAAATACCCTTCATTGTTCTTTCCATATAATTTGAAAAGGTCAAGAAGGCTGATGTCGAATCGCCTTATCGAAATATTTTCTTTCAGATCAAC
>CAYHHK010000019.1:0-44605 GCA_964356415.1 uncultured Flavobacteriales bacterium | reverse complement strand
AAGGAAATTTATTCATCAAAAATAACAGCTTCAGACTTTAAACTTCAGACTTCAGACATCCCTTATGGAATTTATTTTGTCCAACTGAAATCAGGAAATCAAGCTGTAATAAAAAAACTAGTTGTACAACACTAATAGCAAACATGTAAAATGAAAAAACTCTTTATTGTCTTCTTTTTTATTACATCTATTGTGGATGCACAGAATGTTTGGATGCAAAAAGCAAATCTTACCGGAGCAGCAAGACATTTTGCTGTTGGCTTTTCAATTGGCAGTAAAGGATACTTAGGAACCGGGCTTTCCTATAATGGCACTACTTTGCATAAGGACTTTTGGGAGTATAATCCAACATCAAATGTTTGGACACAGAAGGCAGACTTTGGCGGAAACCCAAAAGATAATGCCATTGCTTTTTCTATTGGAGCATTTGGTTACATTGGTACTGGTTATGAAAGCGCTTCAACCAAAGGAACAAGTGATTTTTGGGAGTACAACCCAACCAATAATATGTGGACACAAAAAGCTGACTTTGCAGGAACACCAAGAAAATTTGCTGTTGGATTATCTATCGGGAATAAAGGTTACATTGGCCTGGGATTAGATACCAACAATATAGTTAAACATGATTTCTGGGAATTTAATCCTGCAAATAATTCATGGACTCAAAAATCAAATTTTCCAGGCAGCATTATATTATATGCTGTAGGCTTTTCAATCGGTTCAAAAGGATACCTTGGAACAGGAATGGACACCACGTATAATCAAACTAGCCAGTTTTGGGAGTATAATCCAAACACAAATGCCTGGACACAAAAAGCTGACTTTGGTGGTATCCCAAGATTTCAAGCAATAGGGTTTTCAATAGGTAACGGGGGGTTTATTGGTTCCGGGGCATATAATTTCGGTTCAACAAATGACTTTTGGGAATATAATCCTAATGCCAATGCATGGACACAACGTGCAAACATAGGGGTCGGTAATATTTGGTCAGCAGTGGGGTTCTCCATTTCAAATAAGGGCTATTTGTGTACAGGTGATATCGGTGGTGCAGACTATCAGGGCTTATGGGAATATGTACCGTTTACAGGATTGGAATCAGCACCAATTTCCCCTTTAATTGTTCTTGCACCAAACCCTGCGGACAATGAGTTGCTTATTAAAAGTGCAAATAGTTTAACCGGTTATGAAATAAAAATTTTTGATGTGATGGGAAAAGAAATTTTAAAGTCAGAAGTGAGAGGTGAGAAAACAGAAATTGATATAAGTAAATTTGAAAAAGGAATTTATTTTATTCAAATATTCTCATCTGATGAAAATATAAAAAGCGGAATAACAAAAAAGCTTATTATAAACTAAACCGCAAGGCACTCCCGGGATAACTTTTTTCCATCCCTTTAAGCCGGCCCCTATAAATTTGCCAAAAAAAATCCCGGCCACTTCAGCGACCGGGATCAGGTTGTGGTGTGTATGATCAGTCTTTCAAAATGACGCGCTGTGTAAATTCAGATTTTTCTGATTTGCAACGGATGATATATATTCCTTTGTCAAGATCTGAAAGATCAAGTGACTTGCTTACTTTGTTCAGGTCGCTGTAAACAATAGACCTTACTTCCTTTCCAAGCAAATTCATCACAGTTACTTTGCAATTGCTGAAAAGTGGACTGGCAGCAATTGTAACAAAGCCGTTTGATGGATTTGGAAAAATAGATGGTTGTGCTGAAACCGGAGCTTCCCCAATCGTCATCGGTCCATCTGCTGTGCAAAAATCATCGAAGGCAACATTGCCCACGGATTTGTCATAGAAAAATTTAATGAATGCTGTTCCGCCAGTCAACGGATATTGACGGTACATCCCTGAGGTATTCACAGGGTTGATGGCTTGGATCAATGACCAGTTTGTTCCATCGGGAGAATCATAAATATAGAATGTACTGAGAGAATCAGTAGAATTTCCTTTCATCCAGAACTGAACGTAAGTTGCTCCTGTAATATCAGGCGAAATCATCGTTGCACTGTCAACTCCGAACTTGTAGGAATTCGGGCCGCTTAATCCTGAACTTTGCGTAGAAGTATAAAAACTGAATTGAGTGTGGTAACTGATGGTAAATCCATTGAAAACACCTGATGATGCGCTTGCAGAATCATAGGCATTGAAATCTTCACAAATAATAAAATTTTGGGCGCTTGCAGCGAATCCCGCACAGAAAATTGAAACAATAAGTAGGAGTTTTTTCATTAGCAATTGGTTTGAGAGGCCAAATATAAGCGATTGCCCTGATGAAAAAAATATTTTGTGACACTGATAAAATAGTATCGCCTTCTTTCCATAGTTGGTTATCAGCGTCCTTATGGCCTCGCTTGAATGACGCTCCCGATAGCTATTGGGACAGGCAGGTATCAGGATCAGCGGGCAATTAAATGAACAAACAGAAAATTATCTGAAAATGAGGCCGAATCTGTAATTGCGGGAATGCTGCCTCTTCGTTTCAATCATTCAAGATAAGACGCTGTGTATATACTGTCTTCTCTGACCTGAAATGTATCAGGTATATTCCGTTCTTGAGTGTTGAGATGTCGATTGTCTTTTTATTTTTATTCAGATCAGTAAAATGATATGACTTCACTTCGTTGCCGAGCAAGTTTGATACCGTTACATAGCAGGCGTTAAATGCAGGATTGATGCTGCTGATATTTACCAAACCTGCTGTCGGATTCGGATAAAGAGCAATTCCATTTTCTGCAATCATGTTCTGAACGTAAATGGGTGACTGGCATCCTGTGCTTGAGTCAACATTTGCATGTCCCGGCGTAATGCATGCGCGGTTGAAATCGGTGGAATCATCGCCGGTAACTGTTCCATCAGGGAAACGGGAGATGCCGACATATGGAGTTGAACCGGTATCACTCTGGGCAAGTGGTACACCGTTTCCTTCAACGTAGGGAGGGTTGCTGTTCCCTTCGTAGCTCACAGCGCCAAAAACTGTCAGGTCATTGTTATTACGTAATGCAACAGCATCAGGAGCTCCGTTCTGGATCATATTTGATGCGGCGCCATGCACCATATCGCAATTTGGAACAAGTCCTCCGCCATTACAGATTACAAAATAATCTCCTGGCTGGAGAGTCTGTGCCGGCAATGGAATTGAATCATAGATTCCCGGAGTAGTTGCACTTCCATTGTAAAGGATAACTGTATAGTTTCCCAGGAATTCCGGCACAACACCCCTGTTGTATAGCTCAATGAATTCAGCGCTGTCTGATCCCGGCTGGTCATAATCAATTTCATTGATACACAGACCTTGTCCTTTCGAACTGATGAATGCAAGTGAAATGATAACAATTGTTGTAAAAATATTTCTCATGTTTCTGGAATTAATATTTCAAAACTACGATAAATATCCGGGAGTAGAACAGTGCCCGGAATGTTTACTTATTGTTAAAATCACTCATCGTTCTGTCCACACCAATGGCCACAAAACTCTTTGCGATTTTTACACATTGCTCAATTCGTTCCGGTAGCAGTTTCTCTTCTTCTGCATTCCATTTCCCCAATACGTAATTTACCTGATGCCCTTTGGAGAACTCACTGCCGATGCCGAACCTCAGGCGCGCAAACTCAGTGGTGTTGAAAGTGGCAATGATATCTGTAAGTCCGTTATGTCCGCCGTCACTGCCTTTCTTTTTCATCCTCAAAGTACCAAAAGGAAGTGCAAGGTCGTCGGTAATGATGAGCAGGTTTTTGAAAGGGATTTTTTCTTCCTGCATCCAGTAATTTACAGCTTTGCCGCTGAGATTCATAAAAGTTGTCGGCTTGATGATGGTAATGCGGTTTCCTTTGAAGCGGGACTGATTTACAAATGCATACCGGTCGGATGAAAATAGTTTTATGGATTTTGTTTTCTCCTCTTCTTTTTGAAATGCAGATGCAAGGGCATCAGCCACATTGAAGCCAACATTGTGACGTGTGTTTTCATATTCGTCACCGATGTTGCCAAGACCAACGATTAAATACTTCTCCATAAAATGATTTCGAATTTCGGATATTGGAGCAATGATAACTACGCACCGTATTATCTTTTCTCAACAAAATAAAAACGCCTCCATCCGGTTGAATGAAGGCGCTTTTACTTCTTTGAAAAAAACTATTTCTTCTTTTCGTCTTTTGCAGGTGCTTTTGCCGGCGCTGCTTTGGCATCGGCTGCCGGCGCTGCTGCTGCTCCTTCTGCAGGTGCAGAACCTTCAGTAGTTGCTGTTGCTACCTTTACTTCTTCAACTACCGCACGGGCAGTCTTGATGGCTACAATGGCTGCTGCCGGAATGTCCAGAAACGCAACACCGTCCAGCTTCATGTCGCGGACACGTACAGTCTGGCCAATCTGCATGTCATCCACTTTCAACTCGAACTGATCCGGAAGATCTTTTGGTAAAGCGGAAATCTTCAGCTTTCGCATCTTGTGCAGCATCTGACCTCCGGCGCGAACACCAACAGCAGTACCTGTAAGGCGAACCGGAACTTCTACAGTTACCTTCTTGTCGTCCACCACTTGTATAAAGTCGATGTGAAGCAAGCGGTCATTTACTGAATGAAATTGAAGTTCTTTCATAACAGCACGGTAGTTTGAACCATCAATGTCAAGATCTACCAAGTGTACATCCGGTGAATAAACTAAATTTTTAAGAGATAATGCCGGTACACTGAAGTGGACTTGTTCTTTCCCACCATACAGCACACACGGAACCTTACCCTGTGCCCGCAGGGATTTTGTTTCCTGCTTTGATTGGGCTGCTCTGCGAGCTCCTGTGATTGTAAATGATTTCATTTTTTAATTTGAGATTTGTAAAATATATATTGAAATTTAATATGTGACTTTGAATTGCTTCCTTCTTTTTCCAATGACTTAATGACCAATGACGGCTGTTTTTTTTAATTCACTAAAAATATCTGACTGATGCTTTCATACACATAAACCCTCCGGATGATTCTTGCAAAGAGTTCGGATGTTGACAGCACTTTAATTTTATCTGATTTTTGTCTAAGCGGAATGGTATCACTTACAATAAGTTCAGTGAGCTTGGATTTATTTATACGATCATATGCTTCACCGGAAAGCACAGGATGTGTGCAGCACGCACGCACGCTGTTGGCTCCTTTGTCGAATAACATTTCTGCTGCCTTGGTAAGTGTTCCTGCCGTATCACAAATGTCATCAACCAGCATAATATCCCTGCCTTCTACATCGCCGATCACTGTCATCCCCTCAATCACATTTGCTTTTCTTCTCACTTTATCGCAGATGACCATTTCTGCATTGAAATATTTTGAATAACCCCTTGCACGGTGAACACCACCCATATCAGGTGCTGCAATGGTAAGGTTAGGTAACTTTAGTGATTCTATATAAGGTACGAACAATGAAGAAGCATCGAGGTGATCTACCGGAACATCAAAGAATCCCTGAATCTGTGGTGCATGGAGATCCATCGTCATTACCCTGGTAACACCGGCAGCACTGAGTAGGTTGGCAACGAGTTTGGCTGATATTGCAACCCTCGGTTTATCTTTTCTGTCGCTACGGGCGAAACCAAAATAAGGGATTACTGCAGTAATATAATGTGCTGATGCACGTCTTGCAGCATCGATCAGAAGCAACAGTTCCATCAGGTTGTCGCTCGGTGCGAAGGTGCTCTGAATGATAAATACATCAACCCCGCGTACACTCTCATCAAAACTGGGAGAAAATTCCCCGTCACTGAATTGCTGCACATTCACTTTGCCCAATTCCTGACCATAAGTGGCTGCTATTCCTTCAGCAAGGTATCGTGTGGCACGACCGGAGAATAATTTTACCTGATTTTCCATTAGTTAATATAGTATTCCTTTCTGCATATCAAAGGTTGTATTCGTCTACTGTTTAGATGCTTATTGTCTTTTAGTTGTTTTTGCCTGCTGTTGCTGCCTATAGCTGCTTTTTTCGGCTGTTTTTTGCATACTGTCTACTGCAAACTGCCTACTGATTTTTCGGGACGCAAAGAAAAGAAAATAGGCAGAGCAGGCAAAAATTATTTTAGGATAAAAATACAGGATTACCTCCTAAACGACAATAGATTAACCATCATTCTCGTTAAAAAGAAGCCCTGTTGCCCCAATCTTGATTTTTAGTAGATTTGAAAAATATTATCCCAGAATCGATGAAAAAATTCCTACTCTTCACCCTTTTGGCTGCAGGCCTCATTTTTCAATCCCAAGCACAGGTCCTCTGCATCATGTGCTATGACCAGAATGATTCCATCAGCACTGGTGTCAATAACCTCTTGCTCAATGGAAGTTTCGAAAACAGCAACTGCTCTTCCGGTTATATACTCGATGTATTTTGCCCCAATTCAAGCTACTATTCCTGCGACCTTACGAACTGGACATGTACAGGCGGCGGCAGTCAGACTTATGTTTGCGTTTTCGATAGCTTGCCCGGAACCCGTTCCACAATTGTTGACGGATTATATGGTGTGTACATGGGAAATTATTTTTGCAACCCCTGCTCACAAACCGTTGATGATACCTCGTGTTTCACAATGACTGATTGCGAGCTTTCCGGAATTCCTCCCGGCTTTCCAACCCACGACCCTGCCTATGGAGGCAGCACGGGCGTTAGCATTGAGCAAACAGTGAATGGCCTAACAATCGGAAATACATACGTACTTGAGTTCTGGGTCGGTGGAGAAAACAATGGAACTTACTTTCTGGACCCGGGTATGTTTGGTGTCGATGTCGGTTTTGGGAATTCACTTTTACGTTGCAATGAAACGCCGTACGGAACAGGTATAGGCAAAAGGTACATCATAGAGTTCAATGCGAATGCAACTTCTCATACTATAAAATTTACCAGTTGGGGACATGTATGTTCCAGCTGTACCGAAGCTGTTATTGACCAGGTCCGTTTGTACACAATTGCAGAGTTGAATCCTTCCATCCCGCCATGTGCAGGGTCTACGGTTTCTGCACTTTTCACTGCGCCGAATCACATTTGTCCCGGCACTTGCACCGACTTCAATAACCTCTCTGTGAATGCAACAAACTTTTTATGGTCGTTTCCCGGAGCTGTTCCATCAACAAGTACAGACGTAAATCCTACAGGTATTTGTTACAATACACCCGGCAACTATGCAGTATCATTGATCGCCAGCAATGCAATTGGTGGTGACACCCTCACACTGAATAATTACATGACAGTATACCCATATCCGGCCCCGCAAGGAATTGCACAAAGCGGAGATACGCTTTTTGCCAACACCGGTGCAGTTACATACCAGTGGTATTTCAGTGGTACACTCATACCAGGAGCAACTGATTATTATTACGTTGCAATGCAGAGCGGTGACTATAATGTCGTCGCCACTGATGTAAATAATTGTGAAGTAGAAGCAGCGATCTATGATGTTATAGCCGCAGTTTCTCCCCTCTCTATTGGAGAAGAACGGGTTGTGCGGGTTTATCCAAATCCCGTTGATGATTTACTCAAAATTGATCACCCGTTTCTGTCAGGAGAAAATGCTACGATTTCCATATACAACATGGTTGGTGCCCTGCAAACCATAAGGACACAGAAAATTAACGCTGCATTAAACTATGATGTTCATGGATTGGAAAGTGGTCTTTTCTGGCTTGAGATTTCCAATGGCGAACAGACCCTCAGAACCCGTTTTATGAAGCAGTAAATTGGCCGGAAGCCCGGATGGCAACATTAAAATTAGGCTCATTCACCCATTCAAATAAGTCGCTCACAATAAGTTTGTGTTAATTGACGCCTTATCCAATATTGCGCCTTTGTTTTTTGCTATATTAGCACCCAGAACCGTAGAATTGTTTTGAAAAATCATCTCCAAAAAATCGCAATTGCATTTGGATGCTTTTTGGCATTTGCCATATCACAGGCTTCTGCCCAAAACTATTTTCGTTCCATTGCAACAGGAAACTGGAATGCAATGGCTACCTGGCAGATGTCACCGGATAATATTACCTGGGGACCTGCTGCTTACACGCCAACATTTAATGATTTTACGGTTACAGTTCAAAGCCCGAACGTAGTTACAATTACAGCGGCAGTTACGATCGATGAAACAGTAGTTAACTCCGGCGGTTTTCTGGCCAACAGTGGCGCAATTGTGGTTACATTCAATGATGGACCCGGTGTCGATTTGATTATCAATGGGACATTTACCGAGAATGCAACTTCAAGTATAACCTGGACTGCTACTGCAAGCTGGCTGATGGGCTCTTTCGGAACTTTAATCAGAACACAGAATACTTCATCCAACTTCTGGCAACAACGATATAACGGCGGCATCTCTTCGATTCCTTCAACAGCAAACTGGATCCTGAGAAAAACCGGAGGGGCCAATCCAAGTATTACTACAACAACAGGCGGCGCTGCCGGCGCATGGTATCCGAATCTCACAATAGAAAATAATACAGGTTTGATTTGGAATACAACAACCTCCAGTACCTTTACAGGAGTGACCTATTACCCTACGATCAAGGGGAATTGGGACATTGGCGGAGCAGGAACCAATGCAGTGAATTTTTTGAATCAGCATACCAATGCGTCGCCGACACGTTTGATCGGCAACCTGATCATCAGAGCAGGAAGCATATTAAGTAATAATGGAACCGGGCTCGAAGTGCAGGGAAATGTTACGGTAACGGGTACTTTGCAATATGATGCCACTGATTTAAGAACACTGGATTTTTCAGGAGGCAGTGCACAAACATTCAACGGCGCAGGAACCGTCGGTATCTGGAATATGCGGATGAAGAAAACCGCAAATGACCTTTCATTGAATCGTGCCATCAAGGTTGACAATGCACTTACTTTAACGTCGGCAGGAACAGGAGGAAGGATTTTTTCTACAGCGATTAATTTGATTACCATTGAAGACAATGCAACAGCATTGGGTGCATCAAACACAAGCCATGTGAATGGTCCGGTAAAAAAACTCGGTGATGAAGCGTTTACTTTTCCTGTCGGTAAGAATGGTTATTACAGGATGATAGCAATGGGAATTGCAACAGGTGCCGCAGGAGGAACTTTCTGGACAGAGAATTTTAATTCCGGTTGTACATCATTGTGTCTCGCAAGCAGCTATACAGGGCCGAATGGTGCATGGACCATGACCAACCTCGGGCCTGCCACGCAATGCGGCGCGCCTGTTACAGCCAATACATTTTACATCAGTTGTGCTGAATCAGGAACAGGTGCAGGCAGTTGTGGTAATACATGTACAGGAACAGCTACACTGCACGTCGGGAATATTTCTACTTCTCCGAGTGCTCCTTTCTTCTGCCCTACCGGAGATTGCGGCGCTGCTTATGATGCAGGTGGTTATTGCGGATTGCTTGGTTCAACACCTTCTACGGCTACTGATAAGAGAGCTGAATCACCAACGATCAATTGCACAGGACAAGTCGGAATTTCAGTTGGCTTTAATTACATGGAATATGGACAGGGAACCAATGACAATGCTACGCTCTGGTATTATGACGGAGCTACCTGGAGCCAGATTGATGACATGCCGAAAAGTGTATGTTGCGGAGGTGCTTGTGATGGAACCAGGCAAGGTCAGTTTACAGCACGCACTGTTGCTTTGCCTGCATCTGCAAATAACAATCCGAATATAAAAATTGCTTTCCGCTGGGTGAATGATGACGATGGAACAGGTACTGATCCTTCTTTTGCTGTGGATGATGTCACGGTGGGAACAGCCCCTGTAGGTGCTGATTCATATACTGCAGAATATTTGAGAGCCAACCCACAGGTTGCATACAACAATGTTTTGAACGCTCCACTGAACCATATTTCCCAGTGTGAATACTGGAATCTTGTTCGCAATAATGGAGTACAGGCAAGAACAGTAACATTGAGTTGGGATACACCAAATAGTTGTGGAGTTACCAATCTTTCAGACCTGAGGATTGCTTATTTCAACACGGCTTCATGGGATGATAAAGGCAATGGGGGCACAACAGGTGGACTCGGAGCCGGAACAATCATTTCTGCGGCAGCCGTAAATAATTTTGGCCCGTTTACCCTTTCGTCAATCAGTTCTCAAAATCCATTGCCTGTTTACCTGGTTGATTTTTCGGCCACACCACAGGGAAATGATGTGATGCTGAACTGGGTTACGTCAAGTGAGATCAACAACGACCGTTTTGAAATCCTTTCCTCAAACTCATCATCCGGAATAAATTATTTCGAAAAAATAGATGAGGTAAAGGGAGTCGGCAACTCAACATCGTTGCATTACTATTCATACCTCGATCAGCGCCCGGGTAAAAAAGGCACATACTATTATCGCCTCCGTCAGGTGGACTACGACGGAAAAAATATGCTCTCGAATATTGTGGCCGTCAATTTCAAGAACGGAAAAGTATTGAATCTGCTTGGCGTGATTCCAAATCCTTACACTGAGCGTACTTCTGTACAGGTCTATCTCAGCGAGAAGGGAATACTTACCGAAAGAATAGTTGATGTTTTCGGAAGGGAAATTTCAGCTAATGCTTTCTCCCTCGACAAGGGGATGTTCTCATTTGATCCCGAAGAAACCACATCGCTCAGCGCAGGAGTTTATTTTGTAGAGCTCATTTTTGGTGAGGAGCGGCTGGTGTCAAGACTGGTGAAAGAGTAAAATATCCTTCAAAAATATTTTTTTGTCAACTTGAACTTTTTCAAAAAACAATTTTTCATTTTAATTTTTTCCATTACGCAATTTTCATCCGGAAATTGCCAAAGTCCTTATCAGTTAAAGTCGCCGCGGGAATATATTTTATCCGGTTCGTCTGTAGGGATCTCTCTCACCGGTTTTTTGTTTTCGGAAAATAAACACAAACTGACCACAGATGAAATTGCAAACCTGAAAAGTGCGAACATCAATTCTTTCGATCGCCCGGCAGTTAAATATTATTCTTCTTCCGCGGCAGGAACAAGCGATGTGCTGATGATTTCCTCACTCGCCCTTCCCTTTGCATTATTGCTTGATAAAAATATTCGTGATAACAGCTGGCAAACTGCGGCGATGTATTTTGAAACCATGGCCATCGCCTCCGTCGGAATCAATCTCTCCAAAGGTTTGATATCCCGTCCGCGACCTTATGTTTACAATCCATCTGTTTCCGAAAGCGAGAAACAAAAAACAGATGCGACCAATTCCTTTTTCTCGGGCCACACCGCAATATCAGTGGCCGGTACTTTTTTCGCGGCCACAGTTTTTTGTGATTACAACCCGGATTCAAAATGGAAACCGGTTGTGTGGTTCGGTGCAGCAGCCATTCCCCTTGCAACAGGAATTTACCGGTACCGCGCCGGAAAACATTTTCCAACTGATGTTATTGTCGGTTATTGCTGGGGCGCCTTTTCAGGAATTGTAATTCCACAACTACATCGCCTCAGGAAAAATGATTGAGATGAAGAGCATCAACCAATCAATCAACCAACTACCTCCCTTTTGGAATTGCCTCGATCAGCTTTCTTGTATATGCGGATTTCGGATTAATATAAACTTCTCCCGAAAGTCCCATCTCCTCAATCTTACCTTTGTTCATCACAATCATCCTGTCACTCATGAATTTGACAACAGAAAGATCGTGCGAAATAAAAATGCAGGTGAAGTTATAATCATTTTTTAGCTCGTTGAGGAGGTTGAGCACCTGTGCCTGCACAGAAATATCCAATGCTGAAACGGGTTCATCGCAGATCACAAATTCTGGTTGAATACCGATAGACCGCGCAATGCATACCCGTTGCCGCTGGCCAACACTCAGCTGATGAGGATATTGATCATAATGACCTTCTGTAAGACCGATGCGGACGAGCAACTCAATCGCTTTTGCTTTACGTTCCTTTTGAGTAGGATAAGTTTTGTGTGCAATCATCGGTTCACCGATGGCATCACCAATTGTCATTCGGGGATTGAGGGATGAATACGGATCCTGAAAAATAAACTGGATGTTCTTCCGCATTTTTCGTAAAAGCTCACCTGTCAATGAAGAAAGATCGGTATTTTTAAAAATAACCTGTCCTGAAGTAGCTTTTGTAAGTTTGATAATCGTGCGGCCGAGCGTTGTTTTTCCGCAGCCGCTTTCTCCAACGAGGCCAAGGGTTTCCCCCGGATATACATCAAATGAAACATCATCAACTGCTTTGATATATCCACGTGTATTTCCAAAAAGTCCTTTTCTTAATGGAAAGTAAGTCTTCAGATTTTTTACCTGCAGCAATGGACTTTGATCATAGATCTTTTTATTGCGCGAAAATATTTCTTCCCGTGTAATGATTCTTGAATTAATTATTTCTTCCGCCGATCGTGGCAATTCAATAAATGAACCATCCTTATTTTCCTGCATGAAATCTGAAATCGTAGGAAGAAGGCGTAACTTTTTATCGAGTGGCGGCCTGCAGGCAAGCAACCCTTTTGTATAAGGATGCTTCGGGTGAGCGAATATTTCTTTCACAGTTCCCTCTTCCACTATTTTACCTTTATAGAGTACCACAACACGATCAGCGATTTCTGAAATCACACCCAGATCATGAGAAATGAAAAGCATCCCCATGCCGTTCTCTTGCTTGAGTTGCCGGAGAAGTTCAAGAATTGTTTTCTGAATAGTTACATCCAGCGCTGTAGTTGGTTCATCAGCAATGAGCAAGGATGGATTGCAACTGATGGCCATGGCAATCATGACACGCTGTTTCTGTCCGCCGCTCAACTGATGCGGATAGCTGTCGTAAATCAGCTCAGGGTCCGATAACTGCACTTTTGTAAAAAGCAAAATGCTCTGTGTCCTTGCCTTGGCACCCGAAGCCTTACCGTGTACCTTCAGCGCTTCTGCAACCTGCTCGCCACATGTAAATAGCGGATTCAGAGAGGTCGCAGGCTCCTGAAATACCATAGCCATCTTGTTACCGCGGTATTTCCGTATTTCTACATCAGGGAGTGACAGAAGGTTTTTTGCTTTTCCGTCTTCGTGAAAAATAATTTCTCCCGAAGAAATTTTTCCCTGATTTGAAATCAGCCGCATGATGGAAAGTGCTGTTACCGATTTGCCGGAACCTGATTCACCAACCAGGCCAACTGTTTCGCCTTTATTGATAAAAAAGCTGATATTGTCCACTGCTTTTTTAGTGGCGCCATCAGATTCAAATATAGTAGAAAGGTTTTTTATTTCGAGAAGCTGATTCATTTGAAATCTTCTCAAAAGTACTAGAATTTATCTAAAATATTTTTATCGCCCATCGATTTTATTGCAGAGTTACCAAGAGTGGTTTCTTGTATTTTTTTTAATATTCCAATGGAGCCCAAAACGAAAACCTACAGGAAGGTCTTAACACCTCAAACCTGAATACCCGGACATTAAAAAAACCGCTCAATGACAAAAGCCTTTAATCTTTCGCGATCTCAATATTTACTTTTCTGCCCTTAACCTTATTGCCATTTACTTTTTCAAGCACGCGGTTCAGGTCTTTTTCCATCACTTCGACAAAGGAAAATTTGTCGTATAGGTCGATGATACCAATGTCTTCGCCATGTATTCCTGTGAGTGATGCAAAGGCACCTGCAATATCACCTTTGCTGATGCGGTCCTGTTTTCCAACACTGACAAACAAGCGAACCATGTTTCCTTTACGTGGAAAACGCTCCCTTGGCTCGCTGCGTTCTCTCCTGTTGCCACGATCGCCACGGTCACCACGATCTCCTCTTTCACTGCGATCGCCTCTGTCTTCTCGTCTCCCTGAAGAGGCCTGAGCAGGTTCAGCAGGAGCAAGGTGCATTTTTAAAAGTCCTGCAGCGAGTTGGTGTAAAGTAATTCCTTCATCCATGAAATCATGGATCATCTTGTCATAAGTTGCCTGATCAGGAGTGGCAGTAATCTCTTTGATTTTCGTTGCAAGTTTTATTTTACTGAGTTCCAGCAGTTCTTTTCTTGAAGGAGGGTTGTGTCTTTCAATCCGCACTTTTGCATAGTGTTCTATTTCACGAAGGCGACCGGATTCATTTCTTCCTGTTACAAATGTGAATGCTTTGCCTGATTTTCCTGCGCGGCCTGTGCGGCCAATGCGGTGAACATAATACTCGGGATCAAGCGGAATGTCGTAGTTGAAAACGGCATCTACATTGTCGACGTCAATTCCACGTGCGGCTACGTCTGTAGCAACCAGGATATTGATGCGACCGTGCTTAAATTTTGAAAGTACATTGTTCCGCTGACTCTGATTCAGGTCACCGTGAATTGCATCGGCCTTGTAGTCCAGTTCAATCATTTGCTGCACCACTTCATCCACTTTACGTTTGGTGTTACAGAATACCAGCATGAGTTTCAGGTTGTGCAGGTCAATGAGACGTGCCATCACTTCTGTACGTTGACCACTTGAGAGTTCAAAATAAACCTGTTCAATCGCAGCAACAGTGAGTTCATTCTTCGTCACTTTTACCAGTTTCGGATTTTTCTGAAACTTGCGCGTGATATCCATGATCGGCTTCGGCATGGTAGCAGAAAATAGCACCGTCTGTTTTTCACCCTTTATATTTGAGAGGATCATTTCAATGTCCTCACGGAAACCCATGTTCAGCATTTCATCTGCTTCATCGAGTACGACACATTTCACATGTTCAAAGGAAATGGTTCTGCGTTCGAGGTGATCGATGATGCGACCCGGTGTGCCTACTATTACGTGAGTTGCACGCTTCAGCGCACTGATCTGTTTCTGGATCTGTTCACCACCGTATACGGGAAGAATCACAATTCCTTTTTTGTATTTCGCAAGCTTCTTCAGTTCCTGTGCTACCTGCTGCGCAAGTTCGCGTGTTGGGCACATCACCAGTGCTGCTGTATTTTTGTTTTTTACGTCAATCTGCTCGAGCAATGGAATGCCAAATGCAGCGGTTTTTCCTGTTCCGGTTTGTGCCTGACCAATTACGTCAAGTCCCTGAAGCAGAAATGGAATGGCTTCCGATTGAATGGGGGATGCCTCTACAAATCCCATTTCGGTAATAGCCTGCTGCATCTCTGCGGAGAGAGACAGCTCATTAAATTTTAATGGTGTCATGTTGGAAATTTTCTCCGGTGCAGGAAATGTATCGAGAACTGACCTAAAAACGAGCGTCCGGAATTATATGAAGCCGCAAAGGTAACAATTTCAGCGACATGCGTTTTTTCGGGCATGAAAACTGCGTTTCTGAGCCGGGATGTGAGTTTAGTGAAAATTTTTTCTGCCGGTCTGTCCGGATTCCGGGTGCCCATTCGTCATGTATGTTTAGGTCAAGATTCTAAAACAATTAAATGTAAACAAAATGACAACAGCTCAACAAACAATGACAACCCAGGAAGTAGCAGATCGCCTGGTTGCGATGTGCCGCAAAGGACAAATTCTCGAATCTTCAGAAGACTAAAATTCGCTCAGCATTTTCTTCACCGCCTCACCAAGTTTAACTTTACTTGTTATCCATGTAATACCATTTAGCATTTTAGGTTCGGGCTGGTTCTCAATGTCACTGTAAGAAGAAAGATATTTCAAAATCAGCATTGCATCGCTACCCTTATGTCGTTGGGAATAAAATGAAACCATTTCCTCCAGACTGAATTTGCTCAGTAATGAAGCAATATCCATATAATCTTTCTTTTCTCCACGCTGCAGAATTGCAAAGAGTTTCATTGCAATAATTTCCACCGCATCAAGTAGTATAAGCCCATCAATAGTAACCGGCGGATTAATAAATGGAATATTCCATGTGAGGAAATCAACTTTAATGTTATTGATTTTTAGAAAAACGCCATGTGTGCCGGTATGCACATCGGTAACATTGTTGAACTCCAGATTGATTATAGCAATGAGTTCGTTGGAATCAAAACTTTTTTCAGAAACAAAATCTGCATCAACAGAAATACGATGCCCTACCTGGAGAGCTAAAGCAGTGCCTCCACAAAGACGGAATTGCGAGAATGAATTGCTTCCGCAAATCTTTTTTATAATTTCCCGGAGTCCCAGGGAAACACATTGGTAATGCAAAGCACTCATTGTGAAATGTAACCTAGCGTTTTTGCAAAATCAATTGTGATCTTGTCAAGCCCGCGCTGGTTTGTGAGGGCATGTGTTATTTGTGTAGCTGAAAAATTTTTGAGAACAATGCGCAGGTCATTGAGCAAACCATACTGAAATACACGTGCTATAATGAAATCGGCATGTGTGGTTTCATCTATGGTATCAAAATCAATATCCCAGAATGCAGTTTTGCTCAGCGGCAATTTCATAAAACGAAATTAAGGAAAATTATTCCACCACCAGCTTCCGCGTGAGTTGCTTTTCGGAATCACTTAATCTTACCAAATAAATTCCTGGTGGGGACTGTTCGCAGTTCACAGTTACTCCATCCCGGTAAAATGATGAATAGATTTTTACTCCTAATGGGTTGAAGAGTTCTATCAAGCTTTTATTATTGATGAATATTTTACTATTGACTATAAACTGACTCGTGGTGGGATTTGGAGATATAGAAAAAGACGGTGTGTCTATTTTGAATTGCGCAATGTTTGATGTGAATGTGCTATCGCAGAATTTTGCGATCCAGAAATCCCAAGTATTATTCCAAGCAGGTTGAGTCTTATATCCTCCAATTCCTCCACCACTTCCATTTACAATTACAAAACATTCATTAGATGCTTGAATAGCTATACCATGGTTGTTATTTGGCGGAGCAAGTATGGTCTTTTCCCAAACTTTATTTCCAAGGAAATCTGTTTTTACTATCCACTCATTTGGGTGATTATCAAAATTATTTTCGGTCTTGTCTCCATCTGCAAATGCAGTATAAGAATCTCCTGCCAATAAAAAGCCATCATCTGATGTTTGCGAAATGCTAAAAAGTTTTTCATAATCTGTTCCGCCAAAATCCCTGTCCCATTCATAATTACCAATGGAGTCGGTTTTTACAATCCAATAATCGCTTGTATTTCCTGTTTGGTCCCAATTAAGTTGCGTTTTATTCCCCCCAATGCCCGAATAGGAGTAACCACCAATTATGAATCCGCCATCAATTGTTGACTGTAACATAGACAAGTAGTCAGATTCAGTACCACCAAAATCTTTATCCCATTGCTTATCACCTAAGGAGTCAATTTTAACTAACCAATAATCATAGTAACCATGTGTTGTTTGTGTTTTATCGCCACTAATATCAGAAATAGAAAAGCCTCCAAGGATATATCCTCCATCTAAGGTTAGATTTATTGAAGTGAGATTATCATTATTTGTTCCCCCGAAATCTCTATCCCATTGTTTATTGCCTGCTGAATCAATTTTGACAATCCAATAATCCATTGAAGAGTCAGGAGGATTCCAATTTGGTTGTGTTTTATCACCGCTGATTCCAGAATTTGAAATACCGCCGAGAATGTATCCTCCATCTTTAGTTTGTTGTAATGATGTCAGTGCATCATATTCGGTCCCTCCAAAATCCTTATCCCATTGTTTGGTTCCTGTCGAATCTGTTTTAATAATCCAGAAATCCAAGCTGCCCCAGCTTGGCTCTGTTTTATCTCCCCCAATTCCTGAATTGGAAAATCCTCCAAACATATACCCGCCATCAGAAGTTTGACAAAGAGATTTTATAAATTCTGGTCCTGTTCCTCCAAAATCCTTATCCCATTGTTTAGTGCCATTAGAATCAATTTTTACAACCCAGAAATCAGAACTGTTATTCCAAGTATCTTGAGTTTTATCTCCTCCGATATCTGAATAAGAATACCCTCCAACAATAAAGCCTTTGTCAGAAGTTTGTAAGAAACAAAAGGGTTCATCTGTTGATGTACCTCCAAATCTGTAATCCCACATCTTCACCAAAGGATTTTGAGCAGATGAGCAATTATTCAGTAATAAATAAAAATTGAAAATAAGAAAACGGGATTTCCTTTTCATCACTCAAATATAGCAATTCTTATTCTATGAAAAATGATTTGCAATGTACTCATTTTTCTAGCCTACTGATTACTGCCTACTCTCTTCTAATGTGCTTCCAGCCAGTTCTTCCCCGTCCCAACTCCCACCTCCACAGGCACTTTCAGCGGCAAAGCCGTTTTCATTTTATCAAGCACCAGTTCTTTTACTTCTTCCAGCTCCGGTTTAAAAACATCAAACACCAATTCGTCATGAACCTGAAGTAACATTTTTGACTGCAGTTTTTTCTTTTTCAAAGCATGGTGGATGTTGATCATGGCAATTTTGATCATGTCTGCTGCGCTGCCTTGTATGGGAGCATTGATGGCATTGCGTTCGGCAAAACCGCGTACGGTCTGGTTGGCGCTGTTGATGTCGCGGAGGTAACGTCTGCGGCCCAATACGGTTTCCACGTATCCTTTGCTGCGGGCACTTTCAATGCTGTCGTCCATGTATTCTTTTACCTGCGGATACTGCATGAAATAATTTTCAATGATGCCTTTGGCTTCCGTGCGGGAAATATTCAAACGGTCAGCAAGACCGAATGCGGAGATTCCATAGATGATTCCGAAGTTCACCATTTTGGCATTGCGCCGCATGTCGCCGGTTACATCTTTCAAAGCAACATTATAAACCTTTGACGCAGTTGCGGCGTGAATGTCTTCTCCGCTTTTGAATGCTGCGATCATTCCTGTATCACCGCTGAGTTCAGCAATGATGCGCAGTTCGATCTGTGAATAGTCAGCACTTAGTAAGGTGTATTTGCTGCTGCGCGGAATAAATGCTTTGCGGATTTCTCTGCCACGTTCAGTGCGGATCGGAATGTTTTGTAAATTTGGATTGTCGCTGCTTAATCTTCCTGTAACCGCAACCACCTGATTATAGCTGGTGTGAATCCTGCCTGTACGCGGGTTTACCATTTCAGGCAGCGTGTCTACATAAGTACTTTTCAGTTTTACAAGTTCTCTGTAGTCCAGGATTTTTTTGATGATGGGATGCTTGCTTTCAATTTTGCTCAGCACATCTTCGGCAGTGGAATACTGACCTGTTTTCGTTTTCACCGGCTTCTCAACGATTTTCATTTTTTCAAACAGCACTTCGCCTACTTGTTTTGGAGAAGAAACATTGAACTCAGCCCCTGCCATTTTCTGGATTTCTTTTTCTGTACTCGCAATGTCTTTCTCAAGAACCTTTGAAAGCTCGTGCAATGCATCAGTGTCCACGTTGATGCCTTCTGCCTCCATGTCGGTGAGGACAGGTACGAGGGGCATTTCAACATCATCAAATAATTTTTGTACACCAACTTTTTTCAATTGCGGTTCAAAGAGTTTAAATAGTTGTAAGGTGACGTCTGCATCTTCTGCAGCATACTCTGCAATGAGATCAGCAGGAGCATCACGCATACTTCCCTGCTCCTTTCCCCTTTCTTTCTTGCCGATGAGTGTGTCAATTTTTACGGGAGAATAATTCAAATATGTCTCTGCCAGCACATCCATGCTATGGCGCATGTCAGGCTGAATAAGAAAATGTGCGATCATGGTATCAAACATTTCCCCTTTCACTTCCACATCGTATTTTCTGAGTACGCTCATGTCGTACTTGAGATTCTGTCCGACTTTCTGAATTTTCTCATTTTCAAAAACCGACTTGAATTCCTTAACGATCTTTTTTGTTTCGCTTTGATCAGCTGGAACCGGTACCCAGTAACCTTCATGCACTTTTATGGAAAAACTCATTCCCACCAATTCTGCTGTGTGCGCATCCAGTCCTGTTGTCTCTGTGTCGAAACAAAATGATTTTTGCTTGGAGAGCAGATCAAGAAGTGATTTGCGTTTTTCTTTCGTGTCAGCAATGATGTAGTTGTGCGGAATATCAGAGATTGTTTTGTGAGTGGCTACTCCTGCATCCTCCCCCAAGGGGAGAACCAGAGCAGCCAAATCCTCCTCAATTGAATGTGATACTTTTACATCATCATCATTGGTAAAAAACAGGCTGCCTTGCGTTCCTGTCGCCGATTTTTTTTGAGTACTGGGGGCTGTTCCTCCCCTCTCCTTTGCCCGCCCGGATGAATCTCCGTTCGGACGGGGAGAGGGGTTGGGGGAGAGGCCCATCTGTTCTCCCAATCTCCGGAATTCAAGTTCAGTAAATAATTCTTTCAATGCTTCTTTATTCCACTCTTGCTTTTCAAGTTCGCTTAGTTTTGTTTTTATCGGAACATCAATAATAATTGTAGCCAATCGTTTTGACTGTATTGCATCTTCTTTTCCTGCTTCTACTTTCTCACGCATCTTGCCTGCTATCTTATCAGTGTTCTTTAATAGATTTTCCACCGAACCGAATTCTTTGATGAATTTGATTGCTGTCTTTTCTCCAACACCGCGAATACCGGGGATATTGTCAACGGCATCACCCATCAATCCGAGAATATCAATGACCTGATCGACCCTGTCTATTTCCCACCGGGCGCAAACCTCTTTCACTCCCATTATCTGAGGAGGATTTCCTGCACGCGCGGGCTTGTAAATAAAGGTGTGCTCGTCCACGAGTTGACCAAAATCCTTATCAGGAGTCATCATGTAGGTATCGAACCCTTCCTTCTCTGCATACTTTGCAAGCGTACCGATGATGTCATCCGCTTCATATCCATCTAAAGAAAGAACGGGAATATTAAATGCTTCGCAAACTTTCTGTACGTATGGAATTGCCAAAGCGAGGTCTTCCGGTATTTCTTGTCTGCCTGCTTTGTACTCGGGGAATTCTTCGTGTCGCGATGTAGGCGCCGCTGTATCGAACACAACTGCGATGTGTGAAGGTTGTTCTTTCTTCAACACTTCCAGCAAAGTAGTTGTGAATCCAAAAATAGCAGAGGTATTTTGTCCTTTGCTATTGATGCGGTGGTTTTGGCTAAAGGCAAAATAGGCACGGTAGATGAGCGCCATGGCATCGAGGAGGAAGAGTTTTTTCATTGTACGAATTACGAATGCTTGCGAATTTATGAAATACGAATGTTGAATTGTTTCGCTGCTACTGATTAACAATGGAGCAATGAAATTATGGGACTATAATCTTTCGCAAGGTAATGGTTGTTCGGAAAGGAAAAACAGGGTAATAAAAAAAGGTGGTTATTTTTCCCTGCTGATGGTGAGGAAGGCCTTTGTAAAGAGCAGGTAAACAATGAGGTTTATCAGGTTGTGCATAAACCAGATTCTTTGAAGCAAATCAGTGCCTAAAAACCCGGAAAGGAAAAAAGTAGTGAAACAATAAATAAAAATTCCCAGCTGAAACCAGAAGATTGGTAACTTTTTTAATTCGGTTTGAGACTCAGCAAGTTTTAATAGAGAATACGCCGAAAGAATAGAGATGATGATCTCATAGGACGTATCAAAAACGGCATTCAACTGTTCTCCGCTATTAAAAATAAAATGAACACAAATCCAGAATGGGATCATGAGGACCATCAGGATGTTGCAGATTTTGGTTATGACCGGCGATGTATTTGTAGCCTTCATAAACCAGAGAAGAAACAATGCCTCGGCAAGCGGGAAGAGGATAAACAGGTAAAAACTCGCATCCCTGGAAACATCCATGAGTTGCCACACCAGCACATCAGTTAAAAAACCATACACCAGGAAATAAAGAAACAGCCGGAATATTTTTCCGGCTGTTTTGTAACGCAGCAATCCTGCAACAATAGGCATGAGTGTGGTAAAGGTTGCCAGGAGGCGTATGGTGTGCTGAACTTCTTTGATATCCATCTGAACTGGATGAAGGGAATAGTTTTTTGCGTGCTATTAAAGGCAATTATCCGGAGGCCATGCTTTTTCAATCATAACCGGCTCAATGGTAGCGCCTGGTGGCATATGAACTAAGTTTTTAGCTTTTGTCTGATCTTGTGGATCAGTATAAGCAGCAATCATAATAAGGCGGATTTTGTTTCTTGTCTTATTTCCGTCGTATCCAAAGAAATATCTAATGGCCTTAGGTTCAAAAGGGGTTCCTTTGTATTGATTAATTAGTAAATCCCAATCGGTTTTTTCGAAGTAGCCGCACTTGTTGCTATTCAAGGGTCCATCACCACTGTTTATCTTAAATGTATTCATAAAGTCAGTAGTCCATTCATCAACAGCCACTGAATTTACAGAAATAAAATTATCACTAATTTTTTCAGATTGGTTTTCTAAAAATGATTTGATATCATCTTCACCAACATTTTGTGATCCCATAATAAAACTGTTGTCAAAACTGAATATTGGGTAGTCATCTCTAAAGCCACAACCACAACTATTGACGTCTTTAACGGAAAATGGAGTGTAACAAATAAATACTTTATTCTTGGCAAGTGGTTTCTTGTCGTAACATGGGTAAAAGTTTAAAACATCCAAATCTTGCATTCCAAAATTAGCGATCCCCTTTTTGTCAAGTGCTTCATTAAATTTTTCTTTAATTTTACTTAATCCTGTAAGTGGTATTGTTCCTCCAAGAGCATATTGATTTGCCAAACCCCTTAAGTTTTCTTTTCCTAAAAAACATGCTATTAATCTATATGCTTCTTCAAAAGTTATCTGATGAGCAGATTTCGTTTGATAAATGCCGGCCTTTGGTACTTGGTGTGAGCTATCTTTCTTTGTGCAGTCCGAAGTTGAAGGTGCATCCTTGGCTGACTCATTACAAGCACTACTCATAAGAGCAATGCTTATTAAAAGAAATCCAAATGAGACTAATTTGTTTTTCATATCATTTTTTGTTTAGTGGTTAGTGTTTGTTTAGTAAATCAAGCGAATTATTTAATGCAAGTCAAATTTATCTCAGTCGTGCACCCAAAGGAAAGTTATTTCGCAGCCTGGATTTTTTGATTTTGCTTTTTCTGCGGCTACTTCACGGGTTTCGGCAGAGATGGTAACTGTGCGTACAATTCCTTCGCAGTTTACCTGAAAGGTAAAGCGCTTTTTGGTGAAGGGGATGATTTTGGGGTCAGGCATATAGGGGGATTTAAGAAACAGACATTATTATGATTTTAATCAAAAGATATTGGTTAAAAAACATCTGCCAAAGGGAACTCCTGAGGACTTAAAGCATACTTTCTTACATCACTTTGATGACGAATAATTGCAAAATCAGGAATATTTGTTGCCGGGGGAATTTTTATATTGTCGCTGATCTTTACACGAAGTCCGATATACGATTTTGTTCCAACGATTACACTTTGTCCTATATCGCAATAGTGATTGATCGTTGACATGGGTCCGATATTACTTCCTGCGCCAATGTTCACATTGATGCCAATACCTGAGCCCACACCAACCTCGGCACGTTCTCCAATTGTAACCCCGGGGGCAAGCATAGTTAAGTGACCAATCATGCAATTCTTTTTCAATATTATTTTATCAATAAAAATTTCACCTGTATTGAGGCATATGTTGGTACCGAGCGTAGCTTTAATGGCAATGTATGCACCCTCTTCCAATTGAAGAAGTGGAAGATCGCGTATCCATGTATCAGGATAGGTTGTAAAGTCAAATGGCGGTTTCATACCGAATCCTTTAAAGAGGATTCTCTTTAAAAATCGATTTGACAAAAAGGTAAAATAGACAGGTGTATTGTAATAGATAAGCGACCAGCATAAGCCATACATCCTGCGTTTAAAATAAATACTGCTATTCAAATCGCGCTTGAATTTTCCCGGAATAATTGCATGATGAAATGGAATGCTAAGTAAGATAGCAACTGACCCATAAATAAACATATAAATGAATGGATAGATGAGCAGCAACAAGGAGATATTTATTCTTGTCATCCACATTAATGGCAAAACAGGTATTCCAAAGGTAAGAATGATGCCCATGGCTGAACATATGTAGAAGCAATTCTTAAGATTGAGAATAGTTTTTATATAGAACGGCATGAGTATTAATGCTTGGGGAGTTTTATAGCCATTAAAGAATTTTCTTCGCACATATAGCTGATTTGCTTCGCAAAATTGTGTTTTGGTGATCACGGTCACCATCCACCATGGATCGATCGATGGTTAAATGAATCTTTACAATATCTCCTTTCTTAAAAGTACTTGTAATACTATGTTCTGAAGAAAGATTGAAGTTTGCTCCGCTTGCTTTGATATATTGACCCTTATTGTAGCTTTGCTCCTGTCTGCCATTGCAAGTGAGGGTTAGTGTAAATTCCATCCACCAGTCCTTAGCGGCTGAACTCGAAGGGGTTAAGTTTCCTTCAGCATACAACTGATATGTACCATTTTCAGGAATTTTGTATTCCCTGAGCGCAATTTTTGAATGTTCTTGAAGTGTAATCGCACCGGTAGTTGTATCACAAACTCCTGGTTTTAAAAATTGAATTTCCTCGCTTTGACCTTTCAGATAGAAGGAAATCAGCAAACAAAAAACATTTGAAATAATCATCTTTTTCATAACCTTTTATTTTTTTTGCCTACTCTGAATCCGGATTTTCGGCTTGCTCCTGATGCTTTATATTGAAACATGCAATTGATTTGTTATTTTCTGTGATGATAAAGAGAAAAACGGCAAGGCATTCCTGCGTGATATGCCCTGCCGGGGGATATGCGCCATTAACGGGGAAGTTACATGAGCGCCGTTGAAGTGATTGGTTTTTGTGTTGTTTTCAGTATTCATTTTTTGATTCAGCATTTATCTCTTGCTGAATGATGTATCAAAGTAACATCAATGAAATACCTCGGTCAACCTCCACTTTGAGCCTGGCAGGTTACGCTATGACAGATGCAGGAAAATAGATGAATGATGTATCCCTGATCCGGGAATCACAATTTGTTGAGTCGCTTCAGAAATTCTTCTTTGCGAAGCCGGGAAATGTCAACACTTGCACCATCAGACATCTTCACCGTTCCGCCATCGCCCTTAAGGTATTCCGTAATGTGGTTCATGTTGATAAGGTGTGATACATGTGAACGAAAAAAATTAAAATCTCCAAGCATTGTTTCACATTCTTTTATTGATCTTGAAATGACAAGCTGGCGTTTGTCCGTGAGCGAAACGGTGGTGTAGGTATTATCGGCCCTGCATCGGACGATGTCCTTTACTTCAACGAAAACAAATCCCGTGAGCGTAGGGAGTGCAATCTTTGTATTTGCTGAAACAGGCTGATTGATATTATGAAGCAATACTTCCAGGTGCTGACGTGATTGTTTAGAGGAGAACTTTTCTTCAAATTTCGCAAGAGCATCCTGCAATAGATCCTTGCCAAATGGCTTCAGTAAATAATCAACTGCGGAAACTTTAAATGCCTGCAATGCAAAATTTTCGTAGGATGTAGTAAAGATCACATCAAAATTGCGCTCGGGTAGCCGGTTCAGTAAATCGAAACCGGTGTAAGGCGGCATAATCACATCTAAAAAAACCAATTGAGGCTGCAGCGATTTTATTTTTTCAATACCTTCATCAACAGAAGAGCAAATAGTTGCAATCCGATATAGTGGAAAATGTTTTTGCAGCAACTCGGTGAGGTGTTCCTGCTGGTGTTTTTCATCATCAACTATTGCAACCGAATACATGATTTATTTCCGGAATATTGAGAGGCAAAAGATAGCCATGAAAAAATGCATTTCTAAATTTCTACAACGTAAGGAATCCATAACTCAACCCGCTTACCGCAATATTTATGCTGATCATCAATGATGTCATGGACAGAGAACCCCGCCTTACTTCCCTTTGCCTGATTGAGTATTTCGAGCCGTTCCTTGGTCAGGCTCATGCCAAGTGATTTCTTCTTCACATTGTGTTCCAATATGGCTTCGGCCAGTTTGGGCTTTACGCCATCATCTTCTACACAATATATAAGCATATCGTCTTTGGTTGAAATTGAAACAGTCAACTTGCCCTGCTCGGGCTTATTATTCAGGCCATGCCAGACACTGTTTTCCACGAAGGGTTGAACAATTAGTGGTGGTACCAACGTATGTTGAGGATCGATGGCTGTATCCACTTTCAATTCATAATCGAAGCAATAATTCATCCGTAGCTGTTCCATTTCAATATAGAGTCTTAGTGCAAACAAATCATCATTCAAAGCCACTTCTTTATGCATTGAATTTTCAAGCACCATGCGGATCAGGTTGCTGAACTTTATCAGGTACTCACCGGCCTGCTCCAGTTTATTTGCCTCCATAAACCGGTGTATGCTGTTAAGCGAATTAAAAATAAAATGTGGATTTATCTGGGCGCGAAGGGCTTTCATTTCTATTTCCGCAACCTGTTGTTTGAGCTCCGCTTCTTTCTGTCTGAAAGTTGCCTCTCTTCTATTCCTGTAAAAAAGAAAAACAATAAAGGCGAAAGCAACGATGAATGGAATCAGGGTAAACAATGCAACTTTCAGAATATCCGGTTGTATCCCGGCGCGGTCGGCGGAGTGATTTGATTGTAAATTTTGAATGACAACCCGGAGTGAATCCACTTCATTTGCATCAGCGGTCGTATTCGAAATAAGGCAAACAATAAAAAACAGAAATAGAAAATGATTTTTCAAAAGGGAAAGTTGAGAATGTGAAGGCAAATCTAAAATATAATCGCCGAATAGCTACTCCTCCTTTTTCAGGTTTATTTTTTTTCTGGCCAGCCTCCTATTATACTCCTTCTTCTTATCCTTCACCACTTTTTCTTTGAATCGCCCGTCATAATAGCCGGCCTGCATTGCCAACTTTCGTTGCAAACGCCTTGCGGCATTGAATGAGGAATCTTTTTTGTGCTTCATGAAGGTACGAATAACGCCCCGAAGTTTCGGGGTGCGAATTTACGAATAAACTAATATTACGAATGAGGAATATACAATTCGTACTTCGTAAATTCGTATGGATTCGCTATTCGTACAATGTAAAACCGGTGCTGTAAGTCAAGGCAAACTCACGGCACCGGTTCGAAAAATTGGGATTTATAGAACGAAAAGATTTATTAGGATATCAGTAAGTGCCACTTGCCTGCTTAAAAGTTGCATGACTATAGAATTTTTTTAAAAATTAGTATGCCGAATCACACTATTCGTAATTCGCATTTTCGTGAGTATTGATTCGTAATTCGATGGGGTTACGAAATATCTTTAGTTGTTCAATTTTTAACAAAAAAAAGTGCCGTAAGACAAGGCATGCTTACGGCACTAATTTTTAAAAATGATTCACCTGCGAGAAAAGCGTTAATAAAAAAATTTAAAACTCAACTTAACAATAATTCAATTCTAAGTTTTACCTAAATTCTACAGTAAGTGCCATTTGACCCCCTAAAAGTTGCATGCAGGCGAAAATATTTTCCAAACCTTGTTTTTACGTTAATTTATTTGTTTTTTGGGACATACCTGATTCCCCATTGCCTT
Source organism: uncultured Flavobacteriales bacterium (assembly GCA_964356415.1). GTDB lineage: Bacteria > Bacteroidota > Bacteroidia > AKYH767-A > 2013-40CM-41-45 > JAPLDB01. The sequence goes on along the minus strand of CAYHHK010000019.1, from coordinate 17,282 downwards.
AAATAGTCCTCTAAAGGGGCAAGTCCCATCTCTTGTCTTCTTTCGTTAACACCAGCGGGGTCATCAATTGGATAGAGTTCATAAGTCCCCTTATCAGGATTGAATTTTAACTGGCTGCCATATCGTTGGTTTTTACCCTCATCGAGTAATACACGGTCCTCAAGAAGGGCAAGTTCACTGGCAGCGGCTTTTCCTCTTTCATTTGCGTCTCGCATCATCGGTAAATATTTCTTTCTTGTGGCCTGATCTGAATGCAGAATGACAAGATACAATGCCTGGTTCCCTTTTCGTCCAACATCATCAATTCCCAACCATCCGTATTTATTCAGCAACTCAGTGACACTGATCTGGTTTTTTAAATCATGGGTCTTGATAATATTGTGAAGAGAGTCCATTTGCGGGGAGTTTTTTGCTAAAATTTTCTCCGCACTGTCCACGAGCAAACGGTATTTCTGATCATCATCAAAAATTTGCTCAAGCTCCTGAGCCAGAGGTTTGTTCAGGTGCGATTCAGCTTTTGCCTTATTTTTTCTCACCTTGTTTACAAGTGTATTCCATCGCGCATCTGAGTGCAGAACATTTAAATCGGAATCGCTGATCAGGAAATCATATTCACTCCATCCACCTTTATCTGCGATTCGAAAAAGGTTGTAATATGATGAATCGATATTTCCGATTCGCGCATAGGTGCATGCAGCTTTGTAACGGTCATTCACAAAGCCTTTTCCTTTGAAAGCGTCAAAGGCAGCATTGTATGTTGCTGCTGCTTCTACGAAATTTCTTTCACGGTGAAGTGAGTCTGCGACAGAAATTAAATGAAAATAAATTGCAGGTGGATGCTGAGCATAACTGAATTGGAAAATAAAACAGAAACAGAGTGGGAGTAATTTTTTCATTGTTACAAACCTACATGATTTTTTGTGAAATTAACAGGGAAAGCAAATCCGTTACGGCTGATTTTCCAATCCGGGAAAAAGAGGAGATGGGCTTAAACGGATAGAAATTTGACTCTGACTTCACAGAACCCGCCCGGATGCTTATCTTTGCCTTATGCACAAAGCAATCATTGACGGAAAGGAATTCCACGTAGAGTCTGCCGGAAAGGAAAAAACCATTAACGGAAAACTTTTCGATGCTGACATTATTGAGATCAGAAAAGGTAGGTTTCATATCCTCCGAAACAATCAGTCATTTTCGGGCGAAATTGTGGAGGTCAATGCAGCAGAAAAAATGATCTCAGTGAAAATCAATCAGTCGGTTTACCATGTAACGGTAAAAGATAAATATGATGAGCTCCTTCATGACCTGGGTCTGGATGCTGCCAATGAAAAGCAGGCCGGTGATGTGAAAGCGCCTATGCCCGGCCTGGTAATAAATGTCATGGTGCAACCCGGACAAAAAATTCAAAAAGGGGACGCATTGATTGTTCTGGAAGCCATGAAAATGGAAAATATCCTGAAGGCGGCTGTTAATGGTGAAGTAAAAAAGATTCTTGTCAAAAAAGGAGATAAAGTCGAGAAAAATCAGATTATGGTCAACCTTGTTTAAGGTTACATTTTATAGAAAACTTTTCCCGTTCATATTTTTTCACAAGCATAACTTTTTCTATTCTAAAAAGTTAAACATTTTTACCACATTTATTATCCTCTCCCAAACTCAATGGTTCAGCAAAATTCGTTGCATTTTTATTCAAGACATCTTGGATGTCTTTTATTATTACTCTGTTGTCTTCAATTTTCTGCTTCCGTTTTCAGCCAAACCTATTCCGGTACAGGAGGGACAATTATCCAGGTGGTTGATACCTCACGTTTCAATATCTCGGTAAGCGGATTGTCGCCTGCCAACATTGACAATAATTTCGGTCTTGTTTCTGTGACGATCGATATTACCCACACATCAGACCGCGACATTGATTGCTTCATTGCCTCACCCGATGGATCCATGATCGAACTGACCACCGATAATGGGAGTTCTGGAAATAATTATACCAATACAATATTCCGTTATGATGCTGCGACAGCAATCACAAGTGGCTTTGCGCCTTTCAATGGAACCTACATTCCGGAAGGTAGCATCTGGCGGTTGAACAACGGGCAAGACGGAAACGGTACCTGGCAGCTGCGTGTTATCGATGATGCAATAAATACAAGTACTGGTTCCGTCGTGAATTGGAGTATTAATTTTGGTTCAAATCCTCCGGCTCCCTTTAATATCACGGAATCCAACCTGCCAATTCTTATCCTTAATACAGGAGGCCAAACGATTCCTGATGACCCTAAAATAATTGCCGATATGGCATTGATTGACAATGGTTACGGAAACAGAAACCACATTACTGATCCTTACAATGGATACAATGGTAAGATCGCCATCGAAGTCCGCGGTTCTAGCTCACAAGGTTTTCCTAAAAAATCCTACGGCTTTGAAACAAGAAGTTCTGTCAATACATCACTTGACACAAATGTTGCACTCCTGGATATGCCTTCAGAACACGACTGGATCCTCAGTGCAAATTATTCCGACAAATCATTTCTCCATAATTTTCTGGCTTATCAGTCTCAACGCGAATTCGGTCACTGGGCTCCGCGGTGTAAGTATGTGGATGTTATTCTCAATGGACAGTATTGGGGAATTTATATCCTCATGGAAAGCATTAAGTGGGATAACAATCGCGTGGACATCAATCATCTTCAATCAAATGAAAATACAGCACCTGAAGTTACAGGTGGATATATTATCAAGATTGACAAGCAAACCGGATCGGGGGGTGATGGCTGGACTTCGCAGTATCCGCCGATCAATCATCCAAATGGACAAACCATATATTACCAATACGATTATCCAAGCCCTGACAGCATTTCAGCACCACAGCAAACCTACATTCAGGCCTATGTTGACAGCTTTGAAGATGCATTGTTTGGTTCGAACTATATGGACAGTGCGCTTGGCTATATGAAGTTCATCGGGAATACTTCATTCATTGATTATTTTCTCAGTGATGAAGTAAGCAAGAATGTTGATGGTTATCGCATTTCAAGTTACCTGTACAAAGACAGAGAAAAAACATTAAAGGCCGGACCTGCCTGGGATTATGATATTGCTTATGGAAATGCCAACTATTGTGGAGGTGATGACACGTTGAACTGGGCTTACCTGTTTCCTTGTACAGGAGATGGGTCTCAGATTCCCGCATGGTGGCCTCGTATGCTTACCGACAGCAACTATACCAACCAATTAAAATGCCGGTGGGATTTTTTGCGCGCGGGACCACTCAGTATTTCACACATGAATAGTGTAATCGATTCTGTTGCCGCTTATTTGAATGAGTCACAGGCATGGAACTTTACTGTGTGGCCGATTCTTGGCGTTTATGTCTGGCCGAATGTTCCACCATATCCATCTACTTATGCCGGTGAAATTGCAAACTTAAAACAATGGCTAGCAAGACGCATTCAATGGCTTGATGTCAATATGCCCGGCAATTGCAATTGTAACTTAAGTGTTTCTTCTCAGAATGCAACATGCTCTGTCAATTGCGATGGTGTTGCAATTGCGAATGGTTCAAGTAATTATCCTGTTTCCTACACCTGGGATAATGGGGGAGAATCTGATTCACTCACTTCACTTTGCGTCGGCATGTATATACTTACAATGGAGGACGCTGTTGGTTGTGCGAAGACAGACACAGTGATCATCAATTCACCGGTTAGTTTTACTTCGTCTGTTACGACTACACAATCCAATTGCGGGCAATGCAATGGTACCGCCGCGGCACATGTGGGAGGTGGTGTTGGTCCATTCTCTTATCTATGGAACAATGGAATGACTGCTGACAGTATTTTTGATCTGTGTTCTGGAAATTATTCTGTAACAATTACAGATTCCGGGGGATGCGCTGTCCTGAGAAGCGCTTTGGTCGGAGGAACTTCATCCGTTGCTACCAATGTAATTTCGACGAGTTTGAATTGTAACAGCGTGTGTTCAGGCTCAGCCGGTGTAACACCATTAACAGGAACTGCCCCGTTCACATATCTGTGGCAACCGGGTGGAGTTACTACCGCTTCAATCAGTAATGTTTGTGCAGATACTTTCGTTGTTACCACAACCGACGCCAATGGATGTGCAAAATCCGACTCTATTATTATTACAGAACCCACATCGCTTGCCGTGACCATAAGTTCGGTTACAAATGTATTGTGTAATGGCAACAACAATGGAAGTGCCTCATTGACTGCAAGCGGAGGAACACCACCTTATACTTACGCATGGTTGCCGGCCGGTGGCAATTCGGCCTCTGCATCAAATCTTACAGCCGGAAATTATAGTATGACGGTTACTGATGCTAATTTTTGTGATCATATAGTGAATATCAATATCAGCGAGCCTCCGGCTCTCACTGCATTTACTTCTTCATCAGCTGCATCCTGTGGTTCATCAAATGGAACTGCTACCTGCACACCGAGCGGAGGAACGCCTCCATATACATATGTGTGGTCACCTGTAGGGGGAAATGCATCAACGGCTACAAGTCTTCCGGCAGGAAATTATTCTGTAACAGTAACTGATTCCAATCATTGCACACAAACTGCCAATGTTGCAGTTAATAATTCAGGCGCACCAACACTTACATTACAATCAAGTACCAATATTCTGTGTCATGGAGATTCTACAGGTAGCGCATCAGTGAATATTTCAGGAGGGACTCCTCCATTTACATATAGCTGGAGTCCGTCAGGTGGCAATGCAGCCTCTGCAAGCAATCTTGCGGCAGGAAATTATTTACTGACAGTTAATGACGGTAACAATTGCATATCTACAATCAATGTGACAATTACAGAGCCTGATGCGATTGCGCTTAATCTACTGACAACAAATGTATCCTGTTTCGGCGGATGCGACGGAGCAGCTATTACAAATGCTATGGGAGGAGCAGGTGCTTATATTTATCAGTGGTGCGACACTTCAACATCATCTTCACTAAATGGATTGTGCGCTTTGAGTTGCAATGTACAAGTGACGGATGCCAATAACTGTCTGGTTAGCCAGTCATTCACCATTACCCAGCCCGCAACTCCTGTAGTCTTGTCAATAGCACATGCAGATGCAAGCTGTGCAGGATGTCCTGATGGCTGGGCCTCCGCTGTAGTGAATGGAGGTAACAGTCCTTACTTATATCTTTGGAATACAATACCGCCGCAAACAACAGCATTGATTTCGAATCTGCTACAGGGGACTTATGTTGTTTGTGTAACCGATGGAAATAACTGTACAGTGTGCGACAGTATACTAGTGCTTGATGCATCAGTAGGAGTCAATGAATTGCCGAAGCAAAGCTCTCCGGTTTACGTTTATCCAAATCCATTAAGCAATTCAGCCAGTTTCATTTTTTCACTTTCCAAAAGGCAAAAAGTTTTGCTGCAGGTTTTTGATGCGCGAGGAAAACTGACTTGTGAACTTGTTAACGAATCACGAATTGGCGGAGATCATATTATTAAATTGAACGCCACAGACCTTAGTGAAGGAGTCTATCAGTACCACTTTCAAACGGAAGAAAGGGTTCAGGTCGGAAGCTTGATTATTCAGAGGTAAGTCTCCGGGAAAATCAGATAAAATCTGAAAATATTTTTTGCAGGTTTGATGCCGTATCAAATCCCTTCATCCTCCACACTTCTTTACCTTCTTTAAAAAGTACCAGAGTAGGGACGCTCATGATGATGTATTGTTGGGCCATTGCAACGTTTGCATCAATGTCAATCTTGCTGAGAGAAATCTTACCGGCAGAATTTTCAATCACTTCATTTACGATGGGATCTGCCCATTTACAGGGCTCGCACCAACCGGCAGAAAAGAAGAGAAGTTCAAGGGACATAATATATTTTCATTCAGCAATGAGGTTAGAAGGAACACCTGTAGCTACAGGAACATTGGTTTCCTTAATTTTTCCCCAGCCGCCTTGCACATTTGAAATGTTGCTGAATCCGTTTCGCTTCAGCAGAGAAGCTGCAATCATGCTGCGGTAGCCACCTGCACAATGAACCATGATTGGAGTTTCTGTATTTAACGATTCCAGATTTTCCTGAAGGTCAGCAAGTGGAATAACTGCGGCATCTTTTACATAACCCGCTTCTGCCTCTGAAATTTTCCGTATGTCTAAAACTTTTCCTCCGGCATTCACACGCTTTGCAAACTCCTGTGCATCGATGGAATTGATTGTGTCAACCGGTTTATCTTCTTTCATCCATGATTCAAAACCTCCATTCAGAAATCCGTGAACTTTTTCATAACCCACACGTGCAAGCCGTGTCACAGCTTCTTCTTCCTTGCCGGGATTACAGACCAAAACCAGTGGTACACCGATGTCCATTATTGTTCCTGCCCAAATGGCAAACATGCCGTTGAGTCCGATATTGACAGCTCCCTGTATAAATCCTTTTTCAAAAACTTCAGGATTGCGGGTATCGAGTATTACAGCACCACGCGCAACTTCAATTTCAAACTCATCCACAGTAAGAGGATGCATATTTTTCTTCATCACTTCATCAATGGCCGTATAACCTTGTTTATTGATCATTGCATCACTGAAAAAATAGGCAGGAGGAGGGAGCAAACCTTCGGTGAGCACTTTTATAAATTCATCTTTTGTCATATCGCGCAAAGCATAATTCGTTTGCTTTTCTGTTCCAATTGTACTTTGTTTTTCCGGACCAAGGTTTTTTCCGCAGGACGAACCGGGACCATGCGCCGGGTAAACGATTACCTCATCAGGCAGATTCTTAATTTTATTATTCAGGGAATCGTACATCATTCCCGACAGTTCTTCTTTCGACATTTTTCCGTCCAGCAAATCAGGTCTTCCCACATCACCTACAAAAAGCGTGTCCCCGGTAAATATGCAATACTCCTGATAGCTTTCATCAAGCAACAGAAAACAGGTGGATTCAGGCGTATGACCAGGGGTATGAAGAGCACGGATCGTCAGGTCGCCAACCTTCAGCTCCTCATTGTCTTTGACATTCCGTATCTTGTAATTTGTTTCAGCCAATGGGCCATAAACTATTTCAGCCCCTGTCTTATTTGCAAGATCAATATGCCCGCTCACAAAGTCAGCATGAAAATGCGTTTCGAAAATGTATTTGATTTTTGCACCGCGCTGCTTAGCCAGAGCCATGTAAGGTTCGGTTTCGCGGATAGGATCAATGATGGCCGCTTCACCGTTACTTTCAATGTAATAGGCTGCTTCGGCAAGGCAATTGGTGTATAATTGCTGGATGTACATGTTGATATGATTTAATGGAATGCAAAGGTATTAAGAAACACCGGCTGCGCTATGATTTAGACCCCGGGTTTATTATTCTTTTTTCTTGTCCGGGGATGAAAATTGAGGTCAATCTTGGTGCTTTTCCGTCATTAAACAATCTATTGCAGGTATTGTTTGAATTCCGACCATTAGAAAATCGCCCTTAAAACATCAGTCATCATATGTTTAACCGAGTAAAAATTTTTGGTCAATGAAAAAACGTAACTATATCCAAAGTGTGGCATGGACCATAAGGCAATATATGCGAGGGTGATAAGGAGGAATAATACATCATTGGTTCTTTTGGAAGAAGCATTTCGACCAGTCAGGATTGTTGGCATCGAGACTGTGGGTGATAATGCTTTTAAATTTTTATCATCTGATTCTTTTTTAAGAAAAAGGGTAGAAATAAAAAGTAGCAGCATAAAATGAATATTTATCCATCTGCCCCAGTCAACTGCAAAGATGAATAACGGACCGGAAAATAAAAGTAATAACCCGAAAACAACGAAAAATTTTTTCAGGTTTATCATAGGTTGGTTCATGAATTTCACCTGTAAAATAAATGGGATTAAGGAGAGTGAAAAAGTAGTTCCATAAACAAATAAATAGTTTGATTCCACGGCGAAAGCAGCAACATTTTTCCATCCGTAGTTTTGAGGCCATGAAAGGATCCCTGAACAAATTGAGTCAGGCAATCCACTTTCTTTCAGGTCTGAACATATTGTATATCCATCAATAGAACTTCCATATATTACAATCGGAAGCATCACTATCCATGATCCTGCAATGATCCATAATGATTTTATCAAATGAAAAGGATCACCATTTTTTACTTCATTAAGATAAGCGGCAAGAATAAAATAAGGGGTGTAAAAAAACATCAGCTCGTGAAACATGGTGGCAATGAGTAATGTCACCGAGAATAGAAAAATTGTGAAATTCGATTTCATCATATCCTTTCTTAAGCACCATAAATAAACAACGAATATGAAAAAGAGAATAATCTCCTTTCGGCCGGCAGCATTTGGATCAAAGGTTGTAAATAGCAAGGTGGCCGGAGACAAAAGGGAAAGGATAAACCAGGCATTAATTCTTTTGCCTGAAAAAAGCTGGATGAATACCAGTATATAGGCGAAATAAAAAAATGTCTGTATCCCGATAAGTGAATAACAGGGCATCAGGTTTAAAAAATCTGAAACGAAGGTGATGCAGTAGCCACTCAAACCTCTTCGCACAAAGCCGCCGGAAAAATTGATGAACCAATCCCCGATAACAAAGCCGTAGTATTTTGTGGCAAAAGAATGGAGGTTATAGAAATAACCTGCAGAGATGAGGATTAAAAAGACTGTTATCGCCGGAACAACAAATATTTTTTTCATACCGGCGTTTCTCAAAACATCAAATACTTTTTACTGAAGTTCCTGTAAAAGTCCTTCTGCTTCTTTATTGTGAATGCTGCTTGAATGCACAATTTCCCTCAGGAGTTTTACCGCTTTGGCATTCCTGGATGTTTTCATATAGCAAACTGCAAGCATCCATTTTGCATCATCATAAAAAGCAGTTGCAGTATCATTCATGAGCTTTTCAAAATCATTTGCGGCTTCGGCATATTTTTTCTCCTTGTACTTATTTTTTCCTTTGGTAAAAATAACATTCAGGCTAAAAAGATCAGGAGGAGACGCCTCCCTGTCATAAGTTGTCTCATGATCTTTTGGCTTTTCATCATGGGCATGTGCTGCAGATTTCGAAATTGAAGTTGCTGTTTTTGCGACCTCTGAAGCCTGTCCTTGAGAACGTACACCGGCGTTTACCGGTGATATTTCAACATTATCTGATAGATTTATATTATCATTTTGATTTTTTTTAGCATCATCTTTATCTTTTAAGCTCTCAATTGCTGGCTGTACATCTTTGTTTTCAGTCAATATTTCATTGGATGACGGAATCGGACTCTTTTCCTCTAAAGAAAATTTGGGTTGTGAAGAAACCGGTTCTGAAGATCTTTGATCCGAATTTGTTTGTGGGATCAGTTGTGTTGAACCGGAATCTGAAATGGCTGTGGCCGATGGAGGATTATTTTGGGCCAGCATTTTTTCTTCGCCCTTGTTTTTAAAGTACAAATAGCCTCCTCCAAACATGATAAACAGGGCAATGACTGCAGCAACCTTATAGTTAAATCTGAATGGAATCACCTTGGCTCCTGAATTACTTGCGGATTGAGTGCGCCCTTCTATTTCTTTATTTAACTCAGCAATGATCTCTTTTGATTTTGACGGATGGATCATTTTCAGTCCATCCAGTGCATCACTGCATAATTCGCATTCCAGCAAATGTTTTTCTACAGCATGCGCCTGTTGGGAAGAAAGCTTGCCTTCGGCATAATCCACCATCACAACCTCGGGGATGCATGCTCCTTGTTCAAGAAAATTTCCAAGTTTAGCTGCCATGATTTTTTTCCATGAATATCTTTAAGTTTCGTTTCCCGTTCTGGATATGGCTTTTAACGTTGAGTATCGAATAGCCTGTAAGGTCGGTAATTTCCTGGTAACTTCTCTGTTCGAGGTAAAACAGCTCAACGCATTTTTTCTGGTCTGCATTTAACTGCTGAATGCCTTTTTCCATAAGCCTCAATTTGGCTTCTTTTTCATTGGCGTCGTCGGGATGCAGGAGCTGATTCATTTCCACAATCTCCAAACTGGTCTCACCGCCTTCTATCCGCTCCGCAAACTTATTCTTGCTTTTGCGCAATTTCATAAGGCAATGATTCTTGGTAACGACAAATAGCCATGATTTGAAATTTTTGATCTCATGACGATTCAGGTCTGTGAGCAATTGTTCAAAAATTTCCATCACGCAATCTTTGGCTTCGTCTTCATCCTTCAGGTATTTCATACACAACCACATCATCAGGTGGGTATAGCGTTTGAATAAAATACCGACGATAGACTTATCGTTCTTCTCTTTGAGAATACGGAGAAGCTCCAGATCGGGTAGGGAAGAAATATGGTGTGATGGTTCCAATTGCGGTCGGCGAGGGTGTAAAAAAACAAAAAATAGAGTAGATTTTTACAATTTCAGTCAGCAATATTGAAATTTTCCTCAAAAAAAATTGTAGTTGCAATGAAAATTGTATTATCTTTGTAAGCGAACACTCACTTACTTCAATTACACAAACAAAATGAACGGTAAAAATAACATAGCGATAGGCTTCCTGACAATGGGGCTTTTTATGGCTTACGGGTTTCTGCTAATTTATCTTCGCGACTTTGCTCCGGGTAAAGAAGAATGGGTAAACTCATACAGCATTGGGAAACATTTTGAAAGTAGGCTGGCTCACGTTCATGGCAACCTGTTTGCATTCTTAAATATTCTCATTGGGTATCTCTTAATCCATTTCAACGCCAAACTCAAAAATGTGAAGGCTATTTCCTGGTTAGCATTGACAGGATTGTTAATGCCAGTAGGAATATTAACTGAAGTGTATTTTGGTTTGCCTCCTGCATTGGTATTAATAGGTGCAATTGCAATGACAGCCTCTGTAATTTGGTTAGGATTTTCGTTTATTAATTTAAAAGTAAACAATGAAAAATAAGGATTTTACCGAAAGGCAAATAGAAATAATAGAAGCAGCTACGCTTCGTATTGATAAATTCGGGATACAGGAATTAACGATAAAAAACTTAGCTTCTGACCTGAGTTTATCTGAAGCTGCATTATATCGCCATTTTAAAAGTAAAAATGAAATATTGCTCGGCCTTTTGACCTATTTTATTTTAGAAATGAACGAGCGACTTGCTGCAATAATAGAAGATAAAGAAAAACAACCTTCTGAACTTTTGAAAAAAATATTTGTGTCGCAACTAAACACATTTGTACAAAAACCTGCCATAGTTAGCGTGATTTTTTCCGAAGGAATATTTCAATTTAATAAAGAATTAAGCGAAAAAATTACAGCAATGATGGCTCTTATGCAAAAAAACATTAACGCACTTATTGTAAGAGGCCAAAACGAAGGTGTTTATGGAAAGTTATTGGGGGCTGACACGATTACAACAATTATTATGGGCAGTATGCGAATGGTTGTTTTAAAATGGAAGCTTTCGGGTAACAAATCTAATTTAGTAAATGATGGAAAAAAGGTATTAAACGGACTTCTGAAAATGTTAGAAAAATGAAAAAATATCTCCCTTACTTATTAGCAGCAATCTTAACCGGATTTGGTTTGCTTACATTGTTTCTTAGCACCTCCGTGATATTCGATTTATTTGGTATCAGAGCAAAAGAAGGCAATTATGTTTTATTTGTTGTTTGGTCGAATTTTATCAGTAGCTTTCTATATCTTTTAGCTGCTTATGGGTTTATTAAAAACAAAAAATGGACGGCTACACTCTTAGGAATTTCAACACTCATACTGATCGCAGCTTTTATCGGTCTTAAAATTCACGTAAGTTCAGGCGGTATTTATGAAACAAAAACCATCGGTGCAATGATTTTCAGAATTGCTGTAACGTTTGTATTTACAATCATTGCTTATTTCACAATAATAAGAAAGAAATTATGAAGAAGATAACAATTTCACTTGCAGTAATCAGTTTGTTTCTATTCAGTTGTGGCAACGCTCCTAATGAAAATTCAAAGGAGCAAACCCAAACCGTTACTCCCCAAGAACATCAGCACGACGATGAAATGCAAACCATTGAACTTAACAATGGCAATAAATGGCTGGTTGATACCAATATGATAGCTCATATTCGCAATATGGAGAATGATGTTATTTCCTTTGCTGGTGTTGAGCAAAAAGATTACAAAGCGTTATCAGAAAAATTACAATCCAACCTTGATTTGCTTACTTCTAATTGCACAATGGAAGGCAAAGCACACGATGAACTGCATAAGTGGTTATTACCCTACATTGATTTGGTAAAAAAGCTTTCAGAAGCTAAAGACGAAACCGAAGCAGAAAATCAATTTCAAAATATACAAACTTCATTCACAGCATTTAATCAATACTTCCAATGATACTGCGTATAGCATACCTTTCTGCCTTGACAGTTTTAGGGCTTGTTGTGCTTTCGACATGTCAAAATGCTAAACAACAAAACAAACAAGACGATTCTATTGTAAAAAAATATCAGGCATTGGCATTGTTGCAAAACAATTGTTTCAGTTGCCACAATCCTGATTTAAATACTGAAGTAAGAATTGCCCCACCCATGTTTAAGATAAGAGAACATTATCTAGCCGACAGCATTTCCAAGGAAAATTTCTTAAAAAATATCGTTCAATTTGTTAATGATCCTACCGAAGAAAACTCTATTATGCCTGGAGCTGTTCGCAATTTTGGAGTGATGCCAAAACAACATATCAATCAGGAAGATTTGAAAATAATAGCTGCGTATATTTTAGACAACGATCTAAGTTCTGATGAATGGGATAAAGAATGGGAGACTTTTAAAAAACAGGCTAAAACAGAAAACAAAAACTTGAGCGATATAGAAATAGGACAAAACATAGCCAATAGTACAAAACTTCAGTTGGGTAAAAATTTATTGGAAGCTATTCAAAAATACGGCACTGCTGGAGCAGTGGAATTTTGCAATACAAGAGCTATTCCTATTACAGACAGTATGTCCGGATTACTGAATGTAAGAATATCAAGAATCAGTGACAAGCCACGAAACCCATTGAACACTGCAAATAATGCGGAATTAGAAATCATTAATAGTTATAAAAATAAATTAAAAAATAAGCAACCACTTGAGCCAAAATTGATAGAATGGCAAAATACGCTTACCGGCTATTATCCAATTCAAACAAATAAAATGTGTTTGCAATGCCATGGACAAAAAAATGTAAATGTTAATCCGGATGCATATTCCAAAATCAAAAAATTATATCCTGATGATAATGCAACCGGCTATGGAGAAAATGAGTTGAGAGGATTATTTAAGATTGAAATGTCAAAAAAGCAAACAAAGAAATAATGAACATAAAAGAATTACACACTCAGGAAAAACCGGTTTCAGCAATTTCCCTTTTTAAAAGGGAACTAGGCAAAACAAATGATAACAATAGATAATTATTTAGACAGTCATTATATTCACCGGAGCAACTGGTTAAGAGCGGCTGTTCTTGGAGCAAATGATGGAATAATTTCAATTTCAAGTCTTGCAATTGGAGTTGCGGCTGCAAGTTCAACAAGAGAGCCAATCGTATTAGCAACAGTCGCAGGACTTGTGGCAGGTGCTTTATCTATGGCAGCAGGAGAATATGTTTCGGTAAGTTCGCAAACGGACACCGAAAAAGCGGACATTGAAAGGGAAATTAAGGAACTTAAAGAAATGCCAAAAGAGGAACTAAATCTTTTGGCTCAAATTTATGAGAAACGTGGACTGAAAAAGGAAACAGCTATGCAAGTAGCATTTGAATTGACCGAAAAAGATGCTTTGGGAGCTCATATCAGAGACGAATTAGGTATCAATGAAATTAGTCAAGCAAATCCTATACAAGCAGCAATTGCATCAGGTGCAGCATTTACAGTTGGCGGTATTTTACCACTTTTGGTAATTCTTTTTGCACCTGTAAAGGGAATGGAATATTGGCTTTATGGATTCACGACAGTTTTTCTAATAATTTTGGGAGCAACCGCCGCAACAACTGGAGGTTCAAGTATTGCAAAAGCTATTTTACGTATTACCATTTGGGGTACAATAGCAATGGTACTTTCTGCTTTAGTTGGTTACCTATTTGGAGTAAACATTTTATTTTAAAAAATAATAATATGAACAGAGCACATTGGCATTTAGTGGTAAATCATTTACCAATCATTTTCCCCAAAGTGGGAGTAATCGTAATGGTTACAGGACTTATCTCCAAATAAAAAGCAATTACAAGAACGGCTTTTATGATTTTTATTTTTGTTGCAATTGCTGCAATGACAACAGGCGGTGAAATAAGACACACCAAAATCAGAAGCGGAAATAATGTTCCTGCATCAGAAAATAGTAACGCTGAACAAGGCGATTAACGCACTAAAATAAAAAAAATTAACCAATGAAGTTAGTAAATATTTACTCACATTATTTCATTCTATTACTCACAATAGTAGAATTTCAATCTGTAAATGCACAAGCCTGGTCGCAACAACAGTGTGTTGATACAGCACAGGTTCATAATAGAAACCTGCAAATGGGCAGAAATAATATTGCTATCGGGGAACAAAAAGAGAAGGAAGCAAAAGCCAATTTGATTCCAAAGGTAACTGTCAATGCCGACTATAAATATTTCACAAACCTTCCCTATCAGTTAATGCCTCTATCAACTTTTAATCCAACAGCACCTGAAGGACAATTTAAAGAAGCACAGTTTGGTGTTCCTCACAACATCAATGCAAACATACAATTATCAATGCCCTTGTATAATCCGCAAGTTTACGGGGCTATTCAAACTACTAAGATAGTCTCGGATTTGACCGAATTTCAATATCAAAAAACAGAAGAGCAAATCTATTTTGAAATTTCCAATCTGTATTACAATGCTCAGATTTTGTATCATCAAATGGCTTTTATTGACAGCAACCTTATAAATGCTACGCGGTTATTTAAAAATATTCAACTGCTCAAGGAACAATTACTTGCTAAAGGAACAGATGAAAGTAAGGTAAAATTGCAAGTATCACAATTAACCACTCAAAGGGAAAATATAGGCAGTAAATATGAACAAGTTCTAAATGCTTTGAAATTTGCAATGGGGGTTTCCATTGAACAAAACATTCATATAGATCCAAACATTCAATATCAAACTTCAACCGATTATAAAAGTTCCTCAACATTAGACATCCGAATTGTGAAAATACAAAATCGTTTGTTATATAGTGAACTAAGCACCTTAAACAAATCAAGATATTTGCCTTCGCTTAATCTTATTGGAATGTATGGAACAACTGGTTTTGGCTACGACAAACAGCCCAACGATTTTCTAAAATTCTACCCAATTGGTTTTGCGGGTTTTCAATTCTCTTACCCCCTATTTAATGGAACAGTCACGCAACGAAAAATAAATCAAAAAAGAGTTGAAATCAAAAACAATGAACTTCAATTCGAGTTGAACACCGAACAAAATAATATGCAGGTTGAAAATGCAAAACTGCAAAGAATGGTTGCTAAGAAATCAATAGAAACAGCGACAGAACAGATCAAGTTGGCTCAAGCAATTTATGAGCAATCGATACTTCAACAAAAACATGGAACAGCAAGTTTGACTGATATTTTGCTTGCTGACAGCGCATTACATGAAGCACAGCAAACTTACCTCAATGCTGTTATTGATTATCTAAAAGCAGATTTAGAACTAAAGAAACTTACCGGGAATATTTCAACAACTAAATAGTATCAAGAATGAATACAAAATCAGCAATGCTAAAAAAAGCTCTTTACATCACTATCCCGTTAGCAATAATTGCCATTGTGGTAATTAAGCTGAAAAACAATAAGGAAATTACACAAAATAAAGTGTATCAATACGATAGGGAGCAAGCTGTAAATGTTCAGGCAGACACACTACAATTAGAAAATGTGAATGCCGAATCTTCTTATTCAGGAACATTTGAACCTAACAAGGAAACGAAAATAAGTGCCGAATTACAGGGAAAGATAAATGAAATTTTAGTTGATGTTGGAAGTATTGTAACCAAGGGACAATCAATGGTGCTGTTGGATAATTCACTATTGAAACTGCAACTGCAAACTATTGAAGTGCAAATGGAAGGCTTGGAAGCCGATGTAAATCGCTTTACGATTTTAGCTAAAGCCGATGCAATACAAGGTGTTCAGTTAGAGAAAGCAGAGTTAGGGTTAAAATCTACAAAAGTGCAAAGAGCCACTTTACTTGAACAAATAAACAAAACTACTATTAAAGCACCTTTTAACGGTGTAGTTACGGCAAAACTAAGTGAAGAAGGAGCATTCGCTGCACCCGGAGTTCCATTGCTTCAAATAACGGACATTACATATTTAAAATTCACTGTAAATGTTTCTGAAAATGAGTTAAGCAAATTCAAATTAAATCAAAGCTATTCTCTTAAAGTAGATGCTTATTCTGATGTTCTATTAACAGGAAAAGCTACTATGATAGGTAGTAAAGCAAATACTGGTAGTAGTTTTCCTATTCAGTTTACGCTAAATAATACGTCAGATTTGAAAATAAAATCGGGGATGTTTGGTAAAGTGTCGTCGATAGCTATCGGGATGAAAAATTCCACCCAAGAAATGGGCATTATTATTCCTTCATCTGCAATCGTAGGGTCCGCTAATCAACCACAAATTTATTTAATTAAAAACAATAAATCCGTATTACAGAATATCACTATTTCAAAAAAGATACAGAACAAAGTAGTTGTGTCAAGTGGATTAAATGAAGGTGATGTAATCGTAACCAATGGCTTTATAAATCTTTTTGATGGAGCGAGAGTTTCAATTAAGAATTAACAAATAAAAATTATCAATATGAAAGAGAATATTATTCAACAAAAGAGTTTTGCCTTTGCAATTGGAGTTGTTAATTCCTAATTTTTAATTGATTATGAATATTACAGAAATTTCAATCAAACGCCCTTCGCTGATAATAGTTCTGTTCAGCGTATTTACTTTATTAGGTTTTATAGGGTATAAAAATTTGAGTTATGAATTAATGCCCGACTTTAATCAGCCAGTAGTTGTAATTAAAACAGTTTATCCGGGTGCTGAACCCAACGAAGTAGAAACATCGGTTTCACGAAAAATAGAAGATGCCTTATCAAACTTGGAAGGCGTAGATTACTTGGTTACAAAGTCATTACCGAATGCTTCTATCATTATTGCCAATCTGAAATACGGAACCGATTTGGATAAAACAATGCAAGATGCTCAACGCTACATTGATAATATTCGCAAAGATTTACCACAGGATATTTTAAGTCCTGTGATGAGTAAAGTTTCGCCAAATG
>CAYHHK010000018.1:19660-44751 GCA_964356415.1 uncultured Flavobacteriales bacterium | reverse complement strand
TTTTTGTCCTGATTTAAAAAAGCTGTAACAACCCTTGCCCTGTCTTCAGGGGTATAATATCCGGGAATGGAAACGCCTGTAACAGAATCAGGCGCATTGTTGCATGTGTACACATAACCTGAAGATGGATTTATTGAATGCGGGTTTTCAGAAAAATCATAAAAGCCCAGCCAGTCATCATTTCCGGAAGAGCCGTCAAGCAACAGTCTTGATTCAACATTGAGCGGCCGCTTTACAAGTTTTGCTGCAGCCCACCAGGCAATGTTGCCGGCGTTATCACCGTAAACCACATTGAGTCCTGGCGTGGCAAGCAATGAAATGCCATCACGGAATTCATTCATGCTTGTAGCTTTCGCAAGACGATAGGTGATTTCACAAAGGTTACTTGGAAATTGTAACAGCGTCCAGCAGGCTGCGACAGGCGCAGATGTTACATCGGCAAAATCATGAATTACGTCATTGCACACAGGCCCATGTGTTGTAGTGCGGCATGTGAATTTCAAGTCACTGCTGTCTTTCACATGAATGACTTCTTCACGTAATTCCATCTGCTTCCATTCATTCTTATAGAAATATTGATTTCGGTGGAGGGAGTCTGTCTTCTCTTCGAAAAAATCAAGGTCGTCATTTTCAAGTATCGTTAATCCCCATGCATGATCCTTCGTATGCGCGATTGCAGGAAACGGAAATCCTGCGAGGAAATTTCCATACAGGTTAAAGCCGGGGCATTCTAAATATGCTTCATACCAGACGCTGGGTTGCTGGTAACCGATGTGTGTGTCATTTGCAAACAACACTTTTCCTGACTGTGACTTCGAAGGCGAAACAGCCCAGCAATTGCTTCCCATCCAGGGTTGAACCGGCATCTGATTGAAAATATTTGCAACCGAACTGGTCTGTGGAGGAGTCGTGTTAATGGAATCGTGATTTACGGGCACGTGCAGTGTACCCGGCAAGGTTCCCAGCACAATATCCTTCAGGTATTTTTCGCCAAACTGTTTTTGGATCTTCGACATCAGCGGATCGGTGCGGAATGCCATCTGGAAATTAAATGACATGAAATCAACAATGAGGAACATGTCATTCATTGTAAACTTTTCTTTTGGTATGCTGAGTAACCTGAATTCAACCGGTGTTTTTCCGTTTTCGATGTACTGGTTAATTCCTGAGATGTATGCGACAGCATTTTTATAAAACTGTTGATCCTGTTGTTTCGAAAATTCTTTCGCGCTCCATGCCGCATGCTGTGCAAGTCCCATCATCCTGAAAAATTTATCTACATCGATCATCGGACTCCCGAACAATTCACTCAGGCGACCTGCACCGACCCTGCGGATGAGTTCCATCTGGAAAAGTCGTTCCTGGGCATGCACATATCCAAGTGCGCAGAAAATATCTTCTTCGTTGTTTCCAAAAATGTGCGGTACACCGAAATCGTCGAAATGCACATCCACTTTTTCGGTGATGTTTCTGAGAGGGAGCGTTTCGTTATAAACAGGTTTTTGCGTGAGCAGAAAAATGTAAATGGCACCAACTGCAACAACAATAAATATTAGTAAGGAAAAAAAAATGCGCTTGAAATATTTCATTGGAAGTTACTCATTTTCTTTCTTCATCCTGTTCAGGAAACTCATCAGCGCAGCCCAGTAATCCTGATTTTCAGGTTTCGACGACCATAATACCTTCGATCCATGATCACCTTCACCCCTTGGAATAAACTGAATTTTTACAAGTGAAATAATATCTTTCGAAAGTTCTGTTACAGCCGGAGCTTCTTCTTTCGAAGATGTGAGAAAAACAGGTTTCTTAAGTCCATTCACGGACATTGCAATAAATTTTTCTCCTTCAAAGTATTCTCCGGGACTAAAGGCGACGGCAGCAAAGACATGGTCATTTTCATTTGCAATTTTTAATGCAAGTGAAGCAGAGTAAGAACTTCCGAGGAGTATTATTCTTCTTTTGTATTTCGAAAACAACCAATCAATGGCAGCCGTGATGTCCTGTTCGGCATTGATGAAAGTAAGCACCTTCTTTTTATCCTTTGCATCTTTTGCTGTTTCATTCACTACCCCATTTACTTCGACTCCAACCCGCTGATCAATGGCCATGCAGTTGAATCCGAGTTTATTCAGTTTCACAGCAGTTTCATTGTATTCGCCTCTGCTAAATCCATTCTGGTGGCATAGCAGGATGGTCTGGCTTTCGGAATTTACAGGGTACCAGTCGGCAGTGATGATTACATCATCCTTTGAAGGGAAAGTGATTTTCAGCTGGGCGAATGATGAGCTTGCTGCTACTAAGAATAAAATAATAAAAATATTGGTCCTCATCTCCTTACGGAATATTAATAAGAATGCAATTTAAAACATATTCCTGACTATAGTTGATCAAGAATATTTTCGATAACCGTTGGATAATGTTCATGCTCCAGTTTGTGAATTTTTGCGGCTAGCGTTTCAGCAGTTTCGTTTTCGTTTATATCACAAGTTGCCTGGAAAATTATTTCGCCTTCGTCAAATTTTTCGTTCACATAGTGGATGGTAATCCCTGATTTTTTGTCCCCTGACCTGATCACGTTTTCGTGCACTTTAGCTCCGTAGAACCCCTTGCCTCCGTGTTGCGGGAGGAGTGCAGGGTGGATGTTGATGATCTTTCCGGGGTATTTTTTTATGAGCGATTCAGGAACAAGCCAGAGAAATCCCGCAAGTACAATCAGGTCAATTTGAAGGCGTTGCAGAAGCTTTTCAATCTTGTCCGACCCATAAAAGTCCTCTTTCGAAAAAATAAAAGAGGGTGTGTGAAGGTTTTTTGCGCGTTCTATAACGACTGCCCCGGGATTATTGGTCAACACTACCTCGGTAATCGCTTTTCCATTGTTTTTAAAGTGACGGATGATCTGTTCTGCATTCGTTCCCGAACCGGAGGCAAAAATGGCGATGCGTTTCATAGATGGCCCAAAAATAGTTTTTAGTATCAAACCATCTATTATTTAACATTGAGTTTACATGGAAAAAATTTCTCTACTTTGGCACAATAAACCAAAATCACATGTCAGCAAATTCATTTTTTCAGTTATTAATACCCAAGGACAGAAAATTCTATCCTTTATTCGAAGAAGCATCAGCAAACCTCGTTGCGATCGCGAAAGTATTACAGGAAATGCTTGTCACAACCAGCGTTGAAAAGCGCAGCGTGCTCATTCGCCAGATAGAGAAACTGGAACATACCGGCGATGAAATAACGCATCGTATTTTCAAAGAGGTAGGAATGACATTTATTACACCTTTCGACAGAGAGGACATTCAGCGCCTGGCTTCTGTACTTGATGATATTCTGGATTTTATTCATGGTGCTGCCAAGCGGGTGGAGTTATATAAAGTGGACCCCATTCATCCTGCAATGATTAAATTGTCTGATTTGATTTTGCAAAGCTCAGAGCAAGTCAATATTGCTGTTTGTGGATTACGAAGCAGGCGCACCTATACTAAAGTCAGGGAAGCATTGGTAAAGATCAATAGCCTTGAAAACCATGCTGACGATGTATTTGACAATGCTGTAGCAAGGTTGTTTGAAGATAATGTGAGCGCTATCGAGGTGATCAAAGTGAAGGAGGTACTTTCTGCTTTGGAAACAGCAACAGACAAATGTGAAGATGCTGCGAATGTAATGGAGTCCGTAATTGTTAAGTTTTCCTGATGTGTCTCCTTCTCAAACGCAAAAAATAAACTTATGACATTATTCGTAGTTGTTGTAATACTGGCGCTCGTCTTTGACTTCATCAACGGATTTCATGATGCTGCAAATTCCATTGCCACAATTGTTTCCACCAAGGTACTCTCGCCGCTTACGGCAGTATTGTGGGCAGCGGGATTCAACTTCCTCGCATTCTGGCTTTTTAAATTGAAGGTTGCTGACACCGTTTCCAAAACAGTGGAAACAAATGCCATAACACTTGAAGTGATCATGTGCGGAATAATTGCAGCTATTATCTGGAACCTTTTTACATGGTGGAGGGGAATTCCATCGAGCTCTTCACATACGCTGATAGGGGGATTCGCCGGTGCAGCCATTGCACATGCCGGATGGGATGTAGTGAAAATGGATAAGGTTACTCCTGTACTGCAGTTTATTTTACTCGCACCGATCATTGGCTTGCTGGTATCTTACCTTATTTCCGTAATAATGCTTCACCTCTTTAAGCGTACCAATCCGCACAAGGTCAATAAGCTCTTTCATGTTCTGCAACTTGCCTCCTCTGCAGCATTTAGTTTGGGACATGGAGGAAATGATGCTCAAAAAGTAATGGGAATCATCGGTGCAGCAATGATTGTGAATGGGACACTTACTGATATCAATTCATTGCCTGCATGGGTGGAAATAGCATGTTATTCATCCATCGCATTCGGGACACTCTTTGGTGGATGGAGAATTGTAAAAACGATGGGAAGTAAAATTACAAAGCTTGCGCCCTTCGAAGGTTTTGCTGCTGAAACCGCCGGCGCAGTTACGCTTTTCAGTACCGGCGCACTCGGAATTCCTGTGAGCACTACACATACTATTACAGGTGCAATTATCGGCGTGGGTATTACGAAGCGTGTGTCGGCCGTGAGATGGGGCGTTACAATAGACCTGATCTGGGCATGGGTACTCACCATTCCTGTTTCAGGACTGCTTGGTGCAATTGTCTATTATATGGTCAAACTTTTTCTGAAGTAACCGGATACTATTGCTTTCCTGAATTTACAAGGCATCTCGGTACATTCCATACCTCTGAATATTTTTTCAGATTAATAATATTCATGTCGCAATCAATGGAATTGCCATTGTCATCCTTCAGAATAATTTTCATTTCTCCATCCAGAATTTTTGTACGGATCAGCTTTTGAAGTTCTTCTTTTGCCAGCGTTTTATTTTTGCTGCCTTCATCAATTCCAATTTTATTGTTGAAGAGGTCCATGGCTCCTGCCACTGAATCAGAAAATAATTCTTCCCCGCTGCGGCGCTTTTTAAAGTCGAGATAGTTGCCACGTTCATGGGCATTGCCAAGCGCAACTGCCTTCCGCCGGCAAATCTCCTGTGTAAGCCGTGCCATCCAGTATGAATGACGAAATGCATCCACCTGTCCGCCATCGGCATCATGATCGAGGAGGGTATCCTGTTCCATTTCCTTTGAAATGCTTCTTGCCTCACGCGAAATGTTGTATGCCTTCTTTGCAACAAAGGGATGAAGTACTACCCACCATTTTTCAGGTCGGGATAATTTTTTGAAACCGGAGGCCGGAGATTGTGAGAATGAAATCAGCGGCAGGAAAAGGATGACAATAATTATGCGGATACTATATTGCATAAATGACCTAATGACCTAATGACCTAATGACCTGATGACCCAATGACTTAATGACGGCTGCTCCAGCTGTTTCAATGACCAATGACGGCTGTTTGGCTGTTCGCCTCACTTCTCATCCCGAATCACCTCTATCCATCCATGATAATTCCTCTTCCGTGTTTCAAGGATGTAATAGAAAACATCTGCCTTCAGACCATGTGCATCCCAGTCATTCCGATAATCATCTGAGGTATAAACAAGCAATCCCCACCGGTCCCAGATTTTTATTTTGCTTCCCGATGGAAGATTTTTGATGACGAAAAAATCATTGTATCCCGGAGTTCCCGGATAAGGTGTAAAAACATTTGGAATAATAAACGGCTCAAAGTCGATAACGAAATAATCTGTTGCTGTTCCACATGGTCCCGTTACAACGACAGTGATCACAACTGAATCCAGAGAATAGTCATCAGCGCTTGGAATATAAACGCCGGTTACATCGGAATCATTTGGAGAAAAAGTTCCGGAACCATCGGTTGTAAAATTGACAGATGTAGTATAGCCTGTAACTGTTGCAAGTGGAATTTCAACACCGCTTCCATCACTGACCAGGGTATCAGGACGTGTATTAACGAATGGTGGATGGCTGAAAAACAACTGCATCGTGTCTGTCAGGTTAAAGCAAGCACCGGTTGCATATGCCACAATGAATGTTGAACCTGCTGTTGTGTCGTTCGGGCCCGGAATATAGATTGTGCTTTGCTGCGTGCTGTCTGAAAAAGTTCCGTCACCGAGGGTGTTCCAGTACATCTGTCCGGCATTGAGGACAGTTCCGGTTAGAGGAATTGAATCACTGAGACATGAAGTAGTATCATTGCCCGCATTGGGAATTCCCGGAGGAATCACATTGATGGTTACTGATTCTGTATCGGGACAATTGAAAGAATTATTTACGATAACAGTAAAAACAGAATCTGCTGTCGGACTTGCAAAGATCGTTGGTGTAAGCGCACCATTGTTGGTCCAGTTGTAGGTTCCGCCTCCGGTAGCTGTGATGGAGGTTACGCTTCCCCAGCAAATTGTATCTGGAAGTGCGGTGATAACTGTATTTGGCGCCGGCACTACAGTCAATACAACGTGTGCAGAATCACTTCCGCAACTTGCGGATGTAAGCACCATGGTGAGGTTTACCACGCCTGAATCTGATGGTCCCGGAATGTAAACCGGAGAAGTGATGGTGGTGTCGCTGAAAGTTCCATCGCCTGATGTTGTCCAATGTATTGTTCCCGTTGTTGCTGTTCCTGTGATCTGCAAAGGAATATTTCTGCACAATGAAATAGAGTCCGGAGTCGCCGTTGCTATCGGTAGCGGATTCATGCTAACGCTGAAATTTGAAATGGCACTGGCACATCCATATTGATTGATGGCGATGAGAGTGATCATTCCGGAAGTTGCTGTGGTATCCCAGTTTACCGATATGCTGTCGGTATTCAATCCGCTAACAATCGTTCCTCCTGTCATTGTCCAGCTGTAGGTAACACCACCGACCAACGGACTGCTGTAAAGCTGCATCGTATCTCCTGCGCAAACGGTTGCTGCTCCCAGGATTGCCGGTATTGGCGGAATCGGAAAAATATAAACGGTCATCAGCACAGTTGTACCGGTGCATCCTGCAGCATTGGTTTCATTTACCTGAAGGGTTCCTGTTCCTGAAGAACCCCATTGAATGCTCACTACATTATTTGTATTGCTTCCCGAAATGGTGCCATTGATCACACTCCAGTTATATGTTGATCCTGCATTTGGTGTTACGAAGTATGTTGTCAGGCTGTTCTCGCAAACGGAATCTTGTCCGCTGATTGGAGAAGTGACAGGAAGGGGATTGATTGTTATAGAAATTGTTTGCGGAATTCCCGGACAACCAAAAGTATTGGTGTCAACAACTGAAATTGTTCCGGTTCCCACTGAATCCCAGTTGACAGTAATGGAATCATTGCCTTGTCCCTGTGTGATCGTACCATTGGTGATCGTCCAAGTATAATTTCCATTTGGCGGAGTCACGGAATAGACAAGTCCTGTCGCACTGTCGCAAACGATAAGCATACCATTTATCGGTGATGTCTGCGGAGTTGGATTTACAGTGATGGTAATGGTATCTGATGCTGAACAACTGCTGATGGTTCCTGTAACAATATACTGGTACGGAGAGCCGGCAGCTGTTAGGCCTGTAACGTTGATAGAGGATGTTGTATCTCCGCCGGGGTTCCACAAAAAACTGTTTGCTCCGCTTGCAGAAAGCGTTGTTGAGTCACCTTCGCAAATAGTGGGATCTGTTGAGACCGTTAATGTTACTCCCGTTACAACGGTAACGGTTTGGTTTACCCGTTTAACACAACCGGAGACGGCATCAGTGACAAGAATTGAAAAGTTATAGATGCCTGCTCCACAGGAAGTGAAATCAAATACCTGTGAATCGGAATTTGCCGTATTCGGAGTTACGCATGAAGGAATCGTATCCCATAAAAAAACAGATCCCGGACTTGCTCCGGAAATAGTGATCGTCGATTGCAATACCGGATCACTGGTGCAGATGAATGGATTGGCTGCTGCAATGGAAGGTGTAGGATAAACCGATACTGTATCTGCAAATGTAGAATCACACCCCAGTGTATCTGTAACGGTGAGATAAAAAATAGTTGCTGTGCTTATGGTCGCAGTTGTAATCAGTGCAGTTGAATCAGCAAAGATTGCAGATGGATTATTGGAAGTCCAGAGGTAAGTAGTTCCCGCAGTAGTATCGCTGCCTGTCCCGTCAAGAAGAATGGTTGTGCTGGTTGCATCACATATGAGATTTGGTGTACCCGCAGCAACAGCGGCAGGTAATGGATTTTGTATCGCAATTGCAGATGCCGTATCAGCACATCCGGTTGAAGGATCTGTAACAATGAGGACAAAAGAATCACTTGTGCAGATGAACGAAGTTGCATTTTCCTGATTTGCATTACTTATTCCATTTCCGGAAGTGCTTGTCCAGTTATAATTCATCCCGGGAGTACTGAGTATCCCGGTGAGATTAACAGTTGCGCAACCGCAGAACAAAGGAATGGGTGAAGCAATGGCATCAGGTTTTGCATTCAACGTGATCGTATATGTAATTGCCTGACTGCATCCGGCAGCTGTTCCTGTAATAGTGAATACTGTTGTAACGACAGGAAAAAAAGTTTGCGTTGCTGAAGTTGAATCTGTGAACAAGTAGGCCGGTGAAGCAGACCACGAATAATTTGAAGCACCGCTTGCTGTAAGCACAGCAGAGTCGCCTTCGCAGATGGCAGATGGTCCGCTCACAGTCATGTTCAATCCCGGTGTCATTGTAAATGTTTGCAGCAGCGTATTGATACAACCTGTTATTGCATCAACTACAACCACAGAGAATGAATAGGTGGCTACTGCATTAGGCGGAAGTGAAATCGTTACAACAGAAGAATCTGCATTCGCTGAAGTGATCAGTACATAATCAGGAGAGTTTCCCCAGCTGTAAGACGATCCCGGTGCAGCGCCGGTAACTGAGAATACGGTTTGCGGATTTGGAGTGGTTGCACAAAGTGTAGCAGGAGCAGCACTGATTGCCGGTGGCGGATAAACATTCAATGTAACACACTGACTGTCGCTGAAGCATGAGTGGATATCGATTACGGCAGCGCAATAGGTGGCAGGGGCGCTGATCGTTGCTGTAGGATTTTGTAAAAGAGAATCATTTAAGCCTGCAGCAGGTGACCACACATAAAAATAGGGCGGAGTGCCGCCTGAGCCATTTGAAAAAATCTGCACAGGCGTGTTTGGACAAACTGTAGTATCATTTGAAACAGTGATGGTTGGGCGTGCATAAACAGTCATGGTGTCAGACACAACCTGTATGCAGGTACCAACGGTTCCTGTTACCGTGAAAACTGTCGTCACAACTGGAATAATCAATTGTGTGGAAAGGGTAGAATCAGCGAAGGGGTAGTAGGGATTTGCTGACCACGCATATGAGTTTGCTCCGGCCGCTGAAATGGTTGTTGGAATTCCAACGCAGGCTTCATCCGGAATATTCACGATCATGTTTAGCCCCGATACAACCTGGTAGGTGGAGTTAATGGTATCACGGCATCCTGTGATGCCATCTGTAACCACACACGTAAAATTATAACTGGCAGCAATTCCATTCGGAAATGAAATGGTGATTGTCGATGAATCAACATTTGCTCCTGTGATCAAAGCATAA
Organism: uncultured Flavobacteriales bacterium; assembly: GCA_964356415.1. GTDB lineage: Bacteria > Bacteroidota > Bacteroidia > AKYH767-A > 2013-40CM-41-45 > JAPLDB01. The sequence goes on along the minus strand of CAYHHK010000018.1, from coordinate 35,161 downwards.
TCGGGTGACAATGTCCATGAATAGGTTGAACCCGCTCCGGCGCCGTTTACTGTCAATGTTGTTTGGGGATTCGGATCCGTTGCGCATAGCACTCCGGGAGCAGCGCTGATAGCCGGCTGCGGATGAATGTCAATGCTGATGCAATCAGGGTCGGAAGTACAACCAATGACATCCTGAACAACAACACAGTAGGTGACAGGTGCAGTGATAAATGCAACGGGATTCTGAATTGTTGAATCACTGAGGCCTGCAGACGGAGACCAGACAAAAGTATATGGCGAAGTACCGACAGACATTGTCGCATTGAGTTGCAATGAAGAATAAAGGCAGACCATGGTATCATTGCCTGCATCAACAACGGGTCTTGGGTTGACGGTAATATTCAGTGATGAATCCGCCAGGCAACCATTTGCATCTGCAACCTGAATAGAGATTGGATAAGGTCCGCCGGCCGGTAATCCACTCACAATTGTAGATGAACAGGTATCACAAACAAAAATACCGACACCTGTCCACTGGTAGCTCACCGGCAAAGATGCATTGGTAACGATGGCAGCAATGGTTGCATCTTCAAATTCACAGATGACCTGATCAAGTCCCGGGTTAACAACTGGTTTTGGATTGACATGAACAGTTGTAGTAACAGTATCATTTCCGCAATCTGCACTCGTAACAATTAGCGTAACCACAAAATTTCCACTATCAGAAAAGGCATGCTGAACATTTTGCCCGCTGGCAGTATTGTTTGCGCCGGAACCCGGGTCTCCAAAATTCCAATCCCAGGAAACAATATTTACAGGAGTGAAGGGTGGATCAGGAAGGTATTGTGCATCTCCGGCAAAATCAACAAGCGCATCCTGACAGATTCCAGTAGGAGGAGTAATGTTAGATACAAGATTCTCCACATCAATAAATTGTGTGACAGAAGCGCAACCGCATTCAGCATTGCAAACTTTCAGATCAATGGTATGGCTGCCTGTTGTTGCAAAAACAATTGTAGTGTCATTGCCGGTTGCATTCTGGTATGAGCCACCATCGAGTCTCCATTCGTAAGTTATGTTTGTGCCGCCACTCAGTATGGTGGTATTCTGCAACAGAACTGAAAGCGGAGCACATCCGGAAAATGTATTTGGAATAAAACCCGGCAATGGTCGTCCGATAATTGAATTGGTCGCAGACGTTGCAAGGATGGTAAACCCTTCCTGATTTCCAGAAGCACCGTCAACCATGATATAATAGATAGAACCGGCTGCTACTGCAAAAGTCAGATTCATTGAACCACCGGGTCCATTGGCAGAATTGCAATTGCCTGTACTGACCAGCGCCCCGCAACTGCCGCTGTAAATCTCCATTTCCAACCCCGGGTTGTTGTTGATCTGCCCAACATTAATGGTGCAAGTTCCTGTTGTAGTTGCAGTCACTGAATACCAGACGCTGTTATTCACCGTGAGGTCTCCGCAACTCAATGCAGGATCATTCACTGCAACCGTTGCTCCGAATGTGGTTGAGGCAATGGTGTTATTGGCGCAAAGTGGTGTAGCATTTGAACAATTGTCCTGCCCTTTTATATACCCTGATAAAAGGAGGGCAACTCCCAATGCAAAACGATTCCTCATGAATTTAAATAAGTTTCTAAATTACTCCTGCCTGCCATTCTGAGAGGGAAAATGAGAGTGAATTATCAACAATAAAAATAGCCGGTAAATTTTTTTTTCATTGATAAAAAATTGGCTGAGGCTTGCTGTATCGCCTGTCAATTCAGATATTGTATGCACTTTTGCAGTCGATATGAATACCCATCCCAGTGATCTTTTCAACATTGCCTCAAAGTTGAGCCTCAAAAAGGCAGCAAATGCGGCAAAGGTGCTGGGTAGTTTTTATTATTCCAGAATCACCGGATTGCCGAGCCAAAAAGGATTACCGGTTTCAATTGCCATTGAACCTACAACTTCATGCAACCTTCGTTGTCCGGAATGCCCGAGTGGATTGCGTTCTTTTTCCAGACCTACCGGAATGCTGCAGAAGAACTTTTTTGAAAAAACAATTGATGAGCTTTCAGGCCATTTGCTGTATCTCATTTTTTATTTTCAGGGAGAGCCATATCTCAATCCGGATTTCCTTGAAATGGTAAAATATGCTTCAGGAAAAAAGATCTATACAGCAACTTCTACCAATGCGCATTACCTTACTGAAGAAAATGCCAGGCGTACTATCGAATCAGGACTGGACAGGTTGATCATTTCCATTGACGGTACCACGCAGGATGTATATGAGCAATACCGGATCGGAGGGTCTCTTGAAAAAGTATTGGAAGGAACGCGGAACATTTTAAAATGGAAAAAGGAATTGAAGTCGAAAACGCCACATACCATTTTCCAGTACCTCGTTGTGCGACCAAATCAGCACCAGGTAAATGACCTGAAAAGAATCGCAAAGGAAATGGGAGTTGATGAAGTGGCTTTCAAGACTGCGCAGGTTTATGATTTCGAAAATGGCAATGACCTTATTCCAACCATTGATAAATTTTCGCGGTACAAAAAGAACGATGCTGGAAAATGGCGCATCAAGAACAAACTGCTCGACCATTGCTGGAAGATGTGGCATTCATGCGTGCTTACCTGGGACGGAACAGTGGTGCCATGCTGCTTCGACAAAGATGCTTCTCACGCACTGGGTAGTCTGAAACATAAAACATTTAAGGAAATCTGGTTTGGGGAAGCATATCATGAATTCAGAAAAAATCTTTTGACAAGCAGGTCAAAGATTGACATTTGTACTAATTGTACCGAGGGGACGAAGGTATGGGCGTAGGCCTTATCCCGGTCTTCTTCAAGGGAGAAGGAGAAAAACCAAATACATCATGAACTCGAGCACCTATAAAATCCAAATTGAGAAAGTTCGCACATATAGAGGGCATGACGGGCCGGTATATGCGCTGGAAATATCTCCGGATGGAAATAAATTTTTTTCAGGGAGCGGCGACAGGATCGTTGCTGAATGGGACCTTGAAAGGGATGAACCAGCCAAAGCACTGGTAAATGTGGGAGGAATCGTTTATGCGCTTCGATACATTAAAGAAAAAAACGAGCTGTTGATCGGCACATCAGAAGGAGCCATTCACGTAGTGGATTTAAATACCAGGAAGGAAACAAGGAACATTGCTTTTCACAAATCCCCGGTTTTCAATATTCAGTATTCATTTTCGCAGGGCAAAGTATTTGTTGCCACCGGAGAGGGAAACATTTCTGTCTGGTCACTTGATGATTTCACACTCTTGTATAACATCAGCCTTTGCAAGGAAAAAGTTCGGAGCATTGCTTTGAATAAAGACCATACTGTTTTAGCAGTTGCCTGCGGAGATGGCAGCATCCGGATCTTCGATGTGGTTTCGATGCATGAATTTCAGCGGATTGACGGGCATCAGCTTTCTGTCAATTGTGTTCGTTTTCATCCTGAGGATAATTACCTCCTGAGCGGAGGAAAAGACGCACACTTGAAAATCTGGAGCACGGAGAATTTTTCGCTGATAAAGTCCATTCCTGCGCACAACTATGCGCTCTATGCTTTTTCATTTTCTCCGGATCTAAATTATTTTGCTTCAGCGAGCCGTGACAAGACATTAAAAATCTGGGATGCGAATACTTTTGAAATTCTTCAGCGCATCGACAAAGAAAAAAACGACGGGCATCTCAACTCTGTGAACAATGTGTTGTGGATTAACAATGGCTGTATCATTTCTACCGGTGATGACCGCGCGATTTGTGTTTGGAAATTTCTGAAATAGCAGAGCTGTTTCTCAATACTCTTACTTTTTGCCTGCCTGCATAATTCAGAAAATGGAGCGCAAAAATAACAGGTGCTGAATTGCTTACTGATCTTTCTTTAAAAATTTCAGCAACTGGTCGGCTGCAACCTTCCCTGAAATTATAGATGGCGGAACTCCAGGTCCGGGAACTGTCAGTTGTCCTGTATAAAAAAGATTTTTGATCTTCTTATTCCTGATCTTCGGTTTCAGGTGAGCTGTCTGCATTAATGTATTTGCAAGTCCGTATGCATTTCCTTTGTATGAATTGTAATCGGCAACAAAGTCATTAACGCAATAACTTTTCTTAAAATCGATATGAGAAGAAATATTTTCTTTCACCTGCTTTTCCAGTCTGTCCATCATCATCAAAAAATATTTTTCACGCATTTCCTCGCTGTCAGTCAGTCCGGGAGCCAGGGGCATTAATAGAAAAAGGTTTTCATGACCTGCCGGCGCAACTCCTTCATCTGATTTTGAAGTGCAGCAGACATAAAACAATGGTTTGGAAGGCCACTGCGGTGTTTTGTAAATTTCTCTTGAATGCTGCTCCAGGTCTTCATCAAAAAATAAGGTATGGTGATGGAGCGAATTTATTTTTTTATTGATGCCGAGAAAATAGACCAGACAGGATGGTGCGAGAATTCTTTTATCCCAATAGTGTTCACTATAATTTCTGAATTCGGGTTGAAGCAGTTTACTCTCCACATGGTGATAGTCAGCACCGGCAATGATTGCATCACAGCTCAATTCTTCTCCGTTTACTGCCATTTTTGCTGCGCGGTTTTTTTCGACAACGATCTTTTCTGCCGTAGCATTAAGGTGAAAGACCACACCATTCTTTTTCGCAACCTTCACCATGGCGTCGATAACTTTTCCAAAGCCTCCTGCCGGATACCAGGTACCAAGCTTCAGTCCTGCATAATTCATCAGGCTATAAAGCGCAGGTGTATCCTGTGGCATGGCTCCCAGAAATAAAACCGGGAATTCCATGAGTGCTATCAACTTTGGATTGGAGAAATATTTTCGTACATGTTTGCTGAAGGATGAGAACACCTGCAAACGAAAAATGCCTTTGATCATACCCGCATCTGCAAATTCTGTTAAGGAAAGCCCGGGCTTGTAAACCAGGTTTTCAATTCCTGTTTTGTATTTGTATTCTGCTTCTTCCATGAATTTTTTTAATTGCATGGCGCTGCCGGCTTCGATGGATTCAAATAGCGCGCATAATGCATCATAGTTTTCCGGTACATGCATTGTATCATGTTCTCCAAAAACAACATCGAAGGAGGGATTCAGTAATTTCAGATCATACAGGTCAGAAACCTGATAGCCAAAATCTTTAAAAAACTTTTCAAACACATCAGGCATCCAGTACCAGCTCGGGCCCATATCAAACAAATAGCCTGTTCTGGTTTCAAAGTGCCTCGCCCTTCCGCCTGGTGATGAGTTTTTTTCAAATACATGTACTTCATGACCTGCTGCTGCGAGGTAAGAGGCAGCACTCAATCCTGAAAATCCTGAACCAATGATGAAAATCCGTGACATAACTTATTGAAATTATTGAAACACCGTTGTCAGGAAAATGTTCAAATTGAATTAATCAATGAAAGAAGGTAGAATGGTCAGTGATTATGACTATCAGAATTATATAAATCGCCCCGGCATGAAAAATAATGCAATGATTTGAAACCTTCTGAAACTTCGTGCCGTTATAGGTACTGTTTCATGTTAAGTTTTAAGTTAAGTAATTTTTGAATTGTTGATCAGCCCCGGTTCCAGACCGGGGTTGTTTTTTTTGGTACGAATCGCTGAGGTACGAATCGCGAATGCTTACGAATCTACCTATTGCGAATCAACTCGACTCAAAACAGTAATCCTAATTGGAAGATGGGTTTCATTTGCATATCTGCAAATTTGCACATTGACTACACTGTCATAATTTCCTTTTCTTTTGCTTCGAGGTGTTTGTCAACGGCTGCAATAAACTGATCAGTCATTTTCTGGATGGATGCTTCCAGGCCTTTTACCTGATCCTCAGGTAATCCTTTGCTGTCTTTCTTTATGGCTTCATTGGATTCCCGCCTGTGATTCCGAATTCCAACTTTGGCATGTTCAGCTTCAGCTTTTGCTTTTTTCACCAGGTCTTTTCTGCGGTCTTCAGTAAGTTGTGGTACTGAAATCCGTATCACGATTCCGTCATTCTGTGGATTGAAGCCGAGGTTTGCAGCCTGAATCGCTTTCTCAATCGGAACAAGCATTGACTTCTCCCATGGCTGGATCATGATGGTACGTGCATCCTGGATGCTTACGTTTGCAACCTGGCTTACAGGCATGTAGGAGCCATAATAATCAACCTGAACGCTGTCGACCATGCTCGGATTTGCACGTCCGGCACGTATTTTTGTCATCTCAGATTCAAGGTGTACTACAGCTTGCTGCATTTGTCCTTTTGTTAATTCAATAAGTTTGTTGGGGTCTATCATATGAGTTTCAAGTTTTGAGTTTAGAGTTTGAAGTTCATAGTTTGGGATATCATACTTCTACAAGTGTACCAATTTGTTTTCCTTCAAGAATATTCAACAGGTTGCCGGTCTTATTCATGTCGAACACGATGATTGGTACATTGTTTTCCTTGCAGAGCGTGAAGGCAGTCATATCCATGATCTTTAATCCCTTTTCATATACTTCATCGAACGTAACTGTATCGTATTTCACTGCATTTTTGTCTTTCTCCGGATCCGCATTATAAATACCATCAACGCGGGTGCCTTTCAGGATCACGTCTGCTTCAATTTCAATGGCACGGAGCGAAGCGGCGGTATCAGTAGTGAAATAAGGATTTCCGGTTCCGGCGCCGAAAATAACCACCCTTCCTTTTTCGAGGTGACGAACTGCCCTGCGTTTGATAAAAGGTTCGCAGATCTCTTCCATTTTAATTGCAGATTGAAGTCTGGTGTTTACGCTCATTTTCTCCAATGCGCTTTGCAAAGCCATGCTATTAATGACGGTGGCTAGCATACCCATGTAGTCGCCTTGTACCCGGTCGATCACATCTTCAGCATCATTGCCGACGCCACGAAAAATATTACCTCCGCCAATGACTATTGCTACCTGTGTGCCTTTGTCGATGATAGATTTAATGTCTTCTGCGTATTGTTTCAGACGGTCATGGTCAATGCCGAATTCTTTTTCCCCCATGAGGGCTTCACCGCTTAATTTGAGGAGGACGCGCTTGTATTTCATTTTCGGCAGCTTTAATTATGGCGCGAATTTAGGATTAAATTTTTTGTAACGTAGTTATTCAGGGTACGAATAACCCCGCCTGACTGAAGTCTCCCGATAGCTATCGGGACGGGCAGGGAAACGTTACGAATTTACGAAAAACGAATTTCTTATAACCAATTGGCAGACGTCAAAAATCATGTCTGAAAACTATTATTTCATTGCTATTTTTCAGACAATGATATTCCTGTCTGTAGACACAGAATCTCTATGGCTGTTCCCTTTTAACTTCTAACTTTTGACTTTGCTCCATCACGATACAGAAATTCTGCAACCTGTTACTCCTACTTCGCTGCGTATGATGTGGATAAACACCTTTGAATTCAGCTTCTTCACCTCTTGAATCAAAGTTTGCTAACTTTACTCCTGCTTATGGTAAAACGTATTTCATATTTCTTCTTCTTCCTGTCGCTTTTCCCTTTCACATCTTATTCGCAGATTGAAATTACAAAGGTAAAGCCAGAAACGGCTGACAGCGTATGGAAGCTCACCCAGTACAGGCGCATCAATGACATGAAGAAGCGAAGAGATGCAGCAGGCGAGGCGAACATGGACTGGGCAAGATGGAAAGCATGGGAGAAAATAAAAAATGCAGAAGGCAGAATGATTGATCCGCAGAACAGCAACATGCAAATCGGCACGTGGCAGAATTTAGGGCCTCATACAAAAAGCGGACGCATTATTTCCATTGCATTTCATCCCACGGATACCAATACCATCTATGCCGGTTCTGCAAGCGGAGGATTGTGGCTAACATCTGATTATGGTTCAACCTGGCAACCCATTACTGACGACTATCCGACAATGGGTATTGGTGCGGTTGCGCTTAATCCTCAGAATCCTTCGACCATTCTTATTGCAACCGGTGAAGGATATGATTTTGGCGGAGAGTTCACGAGTGGCTTCGGGATACTCATTTCTCATGATGCAGGACTTACATGGGACACCACCAACATTACCGCGGGGCTTGGCGACAGTTTCGCAGGAATGGACATAGCCTGGAACCCGAATGATACTTCTAAAGTATGTGTCACCACTTCCTTCGGAGTATATTTCTCCAATAATGGTGGAGTATCGTACACTTATGTACTCGATCGGCTGCCGTCACGCATGGCGCAGGATCCGCAAAACCCGGCTCACCTGTACCTCACCACGCGTTATTATACGGCAACATACCCCGGTGGATTTTACCGTTCCTATAATTCCGGGCAAACATGGTCCCTTGTTACAGGATCAGGATTGCCTCCGCTCACTGATATCGGTTACACCAGCATTGCAGTCCATCCTGTTTACAACAATATTATTTTTCTGAACATCTCGCAGAGTGCGTTGTATGGCCTGGGTCCAATGCAGGGATTATACAAGTCCGATGATTTTGGAAATACTTTTACGGAGATTCCCACCAATGTTGACATTCATTGTTACCAATCTCCATACGATTATGTATGCCAGGGCTGGTATGACAACACGATTGTAATTTCTCCTTCAGACACAAACGTCCTGATTGCAGGGGGCACGCGCTTCTGGAAAAGTACAGACGGCGGATTTACCTGGACAAATTGTGACCTTGATTCGGCCGGCACCAACTATGCGGTTCATCCCGATCATCACCAGACGCTGTTTCATCCTCTTACCGGGCATCTATTTGATTGCAATGATGCGGGCATCAATTATTCTCAGGATGAAGGCGTGCACTGGACATCAATTGCAGACGGGCTCATCACACACCAGTTTTACACGATTGTATCAGCAGAGACGGATTCGGAAGTGGTTATTGGCGGGGCACAGGATGTGGGCCTTTTTTCAAGCACCACAACATTGAGTGTGGCAGCATGGGAGAATGAATTTTCAGGGGATGCATTCGGCTGTGCAATTGACTTCCAGGACGAAAACGTTTGGTATGGTTCGCTCTTCTTCAGCTATATGCGTATCAGGACTGGCAATGCAGGGCTGGTCTGGTCGCAAATAAATAACGGCACTTCTGCAGATGATCAATGGCGCATGCCAATGGTTATGCATCCAACAGATCACCTTACGCTGCTTACTTCAAATGATAATTTCATGTATAAAACAATGAATGGCGGAGCGAGCTGGCAACAAATGGCAGCAACAGGTTTCATTGGTTGTTTCGAATATGATAAAATAAATACTGATGTTATTTATGCTTCATTGCTGTATGGCGGGACGATATACCGCAGCATCAATGGCGGAACACAGTGGGTTCAGCTTGCCAATTCCCCGGGGTCCCCGGTCACAGATCTTGCTGCTGATCCGCAACATTTAGGTGTAGTCTACGCATCAATTGGTTCTTTCGGAAATCTGGAACAAGTTTTCAAATCAGTGAACGGTGGAATTTCCTGGATGAACATTTCAGGAAACATTCCTCCTGTACCGGTGAATGCACTGGCAGTTGATCCTCATGACAGCCTGGTTATTTATGCAGGTACTGACCTCGGAGTTTGGGTCACACAGGATGGAGGGAATACATGGTCACCTTTTATTAACGGGTTGCCATTCGTGGTGGTTGATGACATACATTTTTACAAACCCGATACTACCATCAGGATCGGTACGTATGGAAGAGGTTACTGGAGGGCAAAGGCAATTCCTTCCGCATCATCTGTAAACGTTGAAGAGAATAGCGGATTTCATTTTATGAATGTGAGTCCTAACCCGGCAAAAGCATCAGGTGGTTTTTCAGTTGGCTTGTTTGTTCCAGGCCATCTCAATGAAAAAATAAAATTCAGTTTGTACGATGCGTTGGGAAAAGAAATCATCACGGAAGATAAGATTCTTTCAAAGGGAGCAAACGAAATTAAAATGACGGCCCCGTCATCACCTGGAATTTATTTTATTTCCATCTCTTCCGGGAGGAATAATTGCAATTTGAAAATTGCAGTGTACGAGTAGTGAACTTATTGCTTCACAAATTTACTCCGGAAAATTTTTTTCGAAGTTTTTATTTCAAGGTAATATAGTCCTGGCGACAATGATTGCACATTGATTTCAGAGGACTGATTGTGGTATACAACCGATGGAATTTCAAATGACATTTTTTCTCCGAGCACATTGTAAATCGAAATCTCCATGGTCCAAGGGACTCCTTGCGGAGCTGTTCCAATTGTGATCCCAATAGCTATCGGGATTTGAATTATTAATTTGTCAACTACAGGGTTAGGGAATACCATAACTCCCTCTTCCGCCACATGCGGAGCGGGGGGTGAGGGCTGCAACAACATTGAACACCGCGGCTTCCACTTCGCACCCATTCCCATCCGTCACAACAACATTGTAATTCCCGCTTGCCTGTGCTACATAATAATAATCCGTTGCTCCGCTGATGATGTTGGTATTGAAGTACCATTGATATATTGCTGCACCTGCGATTGCAAAAAGGGTATCTGCGCTTTGGGTGATGGATTGGGGAGGAGGATAAGGATAAACGGTGATGTAATTTGTGAGTAATAATGTATCGCGTCCGTTGGCATTGGTGGCGATTAGTTGGACATCGTAGGTGCCGGGAGTGGGGTAACAAATGTTTATTGGATTTACATCGGTGCTGGTATCAGGTGTGGCGCCGGGGAAAGACCATTGGTAGGAAGATGAATTGAAAGAAAGGTTAAGAAAGTTTGTACAAGTGCCTGGGCAGAGGTCTTGAGTAGAAGTGAATAGAGACTGTAGAATAGTGCTGTCACAGAACTTAATTATCCAGAAGTCATAACTACCATTCCATGCAGGTTCTGTTTTATCTCCACCAATTCCTCCGTCGGTGAAGTTTGCCATAACAAAACATCCGTCTTTTGCCTGAATCGCTAAACCTATTTCATCATCAGCAATTGAGTTTGTAAGAAGTGTCTTATCCCATTGTTTATTGCCGAAAGAATCGATTTTTATCACCCAGGACTGTTCACTACCAAGGTTATTTTCTGTCTTATCACCACTAATATCTGAATATGAAGTGCCCATAACCAAATATCCTTTGTCCGATACTTGAGAAACATTTCCTATTACTTCATCATAATCAGTTCCACCAAAATCTTTATCCCATTGCTTATTCCCAAGTGAATCTATTTTTACAATCCAATAGTCATAACTCCCCCAAACTGATTGCGTCTTATCTCCACCTATGCCCGAATTAGAAAACCCTCCTAAAATATAACCTCCTTCATTGGTTTGTACCAGTGAATAAAGTTGATCATGATTCATTCCTCCAAAATTTTTGTCCCATTGCTTGTGCCCGAGCGAATCGATTTTAACTATCCAGTAGTCAGTGCCTCCCCAAGTTGCCTGTGTTTTATCTCCGCCAATACCTGATGTAGAACTTCCCCCTAAAATGTATCCGCCATCAAAAGTTTGTTGAAAACAGAAAAGTGAATCGCCACTGTTCCCCCATACCTGTAATCCCACATCTTCACCAATGGATTTTGCCCATTCAAAAAAAGTGAACAGAAAATAAAAAGTATGGTGAGTAAACGTTTCATGGCCCCCCAAAGATAAAAAAGTATTGTTCCTGTCCAATGCAGATTATGGCTATTGGAAGTATTATTCCATCGAATGATATATGACCCCATCGAATTACGAATAGGGGATTCGGTATACGTAAATTCGTATCGTTTCGCTATTCGTACCTTGGCCAACGCTCATCCCTTATCCGAACGAAGCCTACCCTTCAACATCATTTCATCACAAACTCTTCAAAATTACTTCTGCTTATTACTTTGTAAGTTGCTTTTGGATACGCATCTTTCCATGCTGCTGGCGCGCGGAATTTTGTTTTTTGAAAATTGTATTTGAATTCAAAGCCGGATAATTTTCCGTTGTATTCTTCCACCCAGTCAATTTCCTGCCTGTCGTGTGTGCGCCAGAAATAATTATTTGTTTTTCTGCCGTTGTAATGTTGAAACTTCAGTCGCTCTGAAGCAAGGTAGTTTTCCCATAGCATGCCAATGTCATTTCGCTGGTTCATCGGCTGAAAAGCAGAGATAACTGCATTGCGGATCCCATTGTCATAAAAATACCAGCGCTTTGTTTTTACAATCTCCTTTCTGAGGTTGCGGCTGAAACCGCTCACTTTGAAAAGAACAAAAACTTTGGTCAGCAAATCGAGATAACGCTCCACTGTGTTCTTGCTCATCTGCAACTTGCGTCCTAACTCCTCCAGTGACACCTCTCCACCTATCTGCCATGCAATCAACCTGAGCAAATCAATAATTTTATCTGCATTGCGAAGATTTTCGAGCACTAAAATATCTTTATACAAGTAAGAACTTACAATCTCATGAAGGTATTCCTGTTTCTGTTTTCCTGTTTTGATATGGAGCAACTCAGGATAACATCCATAAATTAATTTGTCATCTAGATTTCTGTGCCGTTCCAGTTTATTTTCAATCTGCTTGTATTCCATCTGTGAAACAGGAAAGAGCATAAAATCTTTTTTCCTTCCTGTAAGCGGCTCGCCCAATTTATTCTTGAGGTCAAATACAGACGATCCTGTAACGATGAGCCGGATGCTTTTCAGTTCATCGACCATCAGTTTTAGTATTAGTCCGATCTCCGGAATTTTTTGTGCCTCGTCAATGATGACGTACTTGTACCCTTCAAGCAACGACTTGTAATGTTGAACACTTCTGTTTCTTAACTGCTGCTGAATGGTCATGTCTTCTCCGTTGAGAAGCAGGCATTTTTTCTCGCCTAACTCTGCAGTGAGCTGGTGAATTAAAAAAGTTTTTCCGGTACGTCTGGCACCTGCAATCAACACAACCTTTCCCGGAGTTATTGCTTTTTTTAATCTGATAAACAGTATCCTTTGGATTTCCATCTGAATGATTTGAGTGGCAAAGATACAAATTCCGTCAATAAACTGACGCAATTTATATAATTTCAGTCAGTTTGTTGACGTTAATATTATACACCTCAATTTCAATATATTGAAGGAGTGCAAGAATTTCGGCGAAGAGATTTGTCGGGCGGGCAGTGCGCAATGCCACAAGGTAATTCTTGTGATTCCTGTATAATTTCTTCATGATGCTTCTTCTAAATTGTTATAAGCGAAGCAAAATTTCTTCATTCTTTCATAAATTTACTCCGAAATACTTTTTCCCCTTCAATTATTTCGATATAATATGATCCAGGGGTAAGTTCTGAAACGTCAATGCTTGTTTCGGTCCCGATGGTTATCGGAATGAAGCCTGATATATGAGGTTGAACAGTCAATACCATTTCGCCTAGCAAATTGTAAACTGAAATCCCTGTGGCTGTTCTTGTGACTTGTGTCCCGATAGCCCCGCCAGAATGAGGAAGTCGGGTTGGTATTGGGATGTGAATTATGACTTTATCCCCCACCGGATTTGGAAAGATTGTCAACTGTCCACCGTCGACTATAGACTGCAGACCAGCTACAACACTAAACACCGCCGCTTCCACCTCACATCCATTCGCATCTGTTGCCACCACATTGTAATCTCCACTTGCTTGTGCAACATAAAAATAATCTGTTGCTCCATTGATGATGTTGCCATTGAAGTACCATTGATAAGACAATGCACCCTGACTTGCAAATAAGGTATCACCTGCTTGTGAAATTCCCTGCGGTGCCGGATATGGATACACAGTAATATAATTTGCAATCGTGATCGTATCAATCAACGCACCATTTGTAGCAATGAGCGTGACATCATAATTGCCAGGGGTATTGTAACAAATGTTTTGTGGATCTACATCTGTGCTTGTGTTTGGATTTGCTCCGGGGAAAGACCATAAATAGGAGGTTGCGTTGATGGAAAAGTTTGTAAAGTTTGTACACGTTCCCGGACAGATGAGCGAATCAACAGATTGAAATGATGCAATGACTGAAGTGCATGAAATAACATTCAGGTTGAGTGTATCCGATGCATTGCAGCCGGGATTGCTTATAGAAACAAAATAAATTCCCGTCGTGTCGGCAATATAAGTTGAAGCAGAAGAGCCGTCCTGCCAGGCATAGGTTGTTATTCCTGCTCCTGCAGCATTCAGCGTAATACTTTGTCCCTGACAGATGGTAGTATCGTTGCCGAGATTTACATTCACTTGCGGATAAATGGTTACAGGAATAATCACTGTATCAACCAATGTGTTTACATATGTACGAATTACGCGTACAAGAAAAGTTCCCGTGGAAGTGAAAACGTGTGTGGGATTAAATAAGGTAGAAAAGTTATTGATGCCAGATGCAATGTCACTGAAATTCCAGTCTGCTGAAACCATTGAAGCGGTATCGCCCATCATAAATACAGTTGTATCGCCGAAGCAGACGTTTTCAAAATCTATCGGACGCGTAAAATTAATATTGTCGATAAAAATGTATTCAGCACAGTTGAGCGCACAACCCGGAGTGAACACAACAAAATCAAGTGTAGCGGGGGCAGTAAAGTTGATTGTGTACTGCAGCCAGTTTACATCACTCACCGTATCGCAACAACCAAGCAACATAGCGCCCGGAAGCTGATCAGTGCAAATATTTGTTTGCGCTCCTCCCGCTGCAGGATTGCCATTGAATCCATAAACACATACTCCTGTGCAAACACTGCTGTAGGCGCCGGAGTTGCTTCTCTTTGCATAAAAGTTGATGCGATAGGAGCTTCCGGCAATTAGTGGTGTGGCAAGAAATTGACCAAATGATTCAGCCGCGCCATTTGGATTGCCGTACGTTGCGAAGCCCGCATAACCCAATCCGTTTTGAGCACCCGTAAAGGCCTGGGTTGTCCATCCCTGGTAAATGCAATTCATATAGTCAGCGCTGTAAACTGCATCAAGCCAGTTATCTGCTTTTTGCAGCTCGCCATTGCCAACAGGGCAGATGGTGAATTGTTCGAAGTCGGGATTCACAACAATGTTTTGTGCGAAGGCCTTTTGACTCACAAATAGAGATAGGAAATAAATTACCAGTCCCCATGCGTTGAAACTTCGGCAGATGAAAATATTTTTTTTCATTGTTTCACAAATTTATTTCGGAATGTTTTTCCGCAAGAAGTTATTTCGATGTAATATATTCCGGGAGAAAGAAGTCGGCAGTCAACGGTCAACAGTCGACTGTCAACGGCGAGAGAAATATTTTCACCGAGTACATTGTAAATCAAAATCTCTGTGGCTGTTCCACTTGTGACTTGTGCCTTGTGAATTATTAATTTGTCTTCAACCGGATTCGGGAAGATCTTCAACAGGCCACTGTCTACGGTCGAAGGAATGCCAGCTACAACATTGAACACAACCGCTTCCACCTCGCAGCCATTGTTGTCGGTAGCTACAACATTGTAATCTCCGCTTGCTTGCGCTACATAAAAACAATCTGTTGCGCCGCTAATGATATTTGTGTTGAAGTACCATTGATAAGTTGCTGCTCCCTGATTTGCAAACAGTGTATCTCCGCTTTGAGAAAT
>CAYHHK010000018.1:0-19560 GCA_964356415.1 uncultured Flavobacteriales bacterium | reverse complement strand
AGAAATGCATTTCGTCCCGTAATGATAATAAGCACCTGCCTGCGGACCGTTCATCCAGGTCCACTCATTGATATGTGGATCATATCTCCATAAGTCATTGTAAAATTTCGCACTGATAAAATTAGTTCCTCCAAACATCCAGAAGGTTCCCTCTTTATCAGTCCAGTGGGCATAAGCGAACCTTGCGCCCGGTACATTTGCAGGATCTGAAATTCCCATTGTCCCGTAGACATCCGACTGCCCGGCTCCTACGCAGTTGCACCCGCTCATCCATGTCCATTCATTGGTAACAATATCATACCGCCAGAGATCATTGTAAACATTAAAGTTATAATCGAATCCTCCAAAAAACCACAAGTTGCCTATTGAATCAACCCACGACGCCACACATTCATGCCTTGCCGGCGGAAGTGTATAAGATGCAGGAACTCCTTTTGTACCATATGCTCCTGTGCTATTCCCAAATTGATATCCGCTCATCCACGTCCACATATTGGTTGTCGGATCATATTTCCAGAGGTCGTTGCGACTTTCATAATTGCTGATGCCGCCAAACATCCAGAATGATCCATCCAGTCCAACCCAGGATGCAGCACCATGGCTGCGGTGAGGTGGACGATTGGTAGCGGCGGGGATACCCTTAACACCATAAATCCCGGAAGTGCCTGTCGCGTTGGAACCCGATACCCATGTCCACATGTTGGTAGCGATATCATATTTCCAGAGTGCTGCGAACGTACCAAAACTGCTGGCCCCTCCATGAAGCCATAAATTACCACTGGTATCTGTAAATTCTACCGGCTCATAAACAGAAGGCGGATAATTCGACGGACTGGGCACACCGATGGTGCCAAAATTTGCATATTGATTGATTGCGGAATCACCTTTCATCCATGTCCATTCACCCGGCTGGGAATAGGAATTGTGAGAATAGAAAAAGATGTATAGAGAGAATAAGAAATAGTTCTTCATCGTTTCACAAATTTACTACGGAAAGTTTTTCCGAAAGAAGTTATTTCGATGTAATATAATCCGGGAGATAATGACTGAACATTAATTTCTGTGGATTGTTGGCGGAGTGCAGAAGCTGGAATTTCAATTTCCATTTTTTCTCCGAGTACATTGTAAATCGAAATTTCGATGACTGTTCTTGTGACTTGTGACTTTTGAATTGTGATTTTATCTCCGACCGGATTCGGGAAAATGGTCAATGGTGCACGGTCTACAGTCAACAGTGTATTCGCAATAACATTAAAGATCACCGCTTCCACTTCGCATCCATTCACATCCGTTGCCACTACATTGTAATCTCCTGTGGATAGCGCTACGTAAAAATAATCTGTTGCGCCGTTGATGAGGTTCGTGTTGAAGTACCATTGATAAGATGTTGCCCCTGCAATTGCAAAAAGGGTATCTCCGCTTTGGGTGATGGATTGGGGAGGAGGAGAAGGATAAACAGTGATGTAGCTTGAAAGTAATAAAGTATCGCTACCGTTTGCATTTGTGGCGATGAGTTGGACGTCGTAGCTGCCGGGGGAAGGATAGCAAATGTTTGTTGGGTTTACATCACTGCTTGTGCCTGGAGAGGCCCCTGAGAAAAGCCATTGGTAGCTTTGTGAGTTAGTAGAAAGATTAATAAAATTAATACAACTTCCCGGGCAAAGAAACTGCGATGAAATAAAATTTGCTCCGAATGTGCTATCGCAGAATTTTATCACCCAGAAATCATAAATTCCCCATGAAGGTTGTGTTTTATATCCACCGGATCCGCCGTCACTGAAATTTGCCAACGTAAAACATCCGTCAATTGCCTGAACAATAAAACCTTCTTCATCATGCCCGGGCGTCATCATTGTCTTATCCCATAAAACATTTCCGGCTGAATCTGTTTTTAGCAACCAGCTTTGTTCAGTACCCAGGTTATTCTCGGATTTGTTTCCGCCGATGCCTGAATATGAACATCCGCCAAGGATATATCCTCCATCATCTAGTGCGAGAATATTGCTGAATTCATCTTCTGAGCCTGTGCCTCCAAAGTCTTTGTCCCAGATTTTATTTCCCGATGCATCAATTTTGATCAGCCAGAAATCATAATTGCCCCAGGAATTCTGGGACTTATCACCTCCCGCATTGGAAAGCGATATGCCTCCAAGGAAATAAAATCCTCCCTGAATTGACTGTATTGTATGTAGGATATCAGTGTCCGTTCCGCCAAAAGCTTTATCCCAAAGTTTGTTACCTGATGAATCAATTTTAATGATCCAGAAGTCCATGAGCCCCACTGTTGCCTGAGATTTATCGCCGCTGATTCCTGACAGCGATGAACCTCCAAGTAAATATCCGCCATCGGATGTCTGGAGCAGGGCAAACAGATCATCATTATTATTTCCACCAAAGTCCTTATCCCACTCTTTGTTCCCCAATGAATCGGTCTTGACGATCCAGTAATCAAACAAACCCCAGTTGGCCTGCGTTTTATTGCCATTGATTCCTGAACGGGAATACCCTCCGAGAAGATATCCGCCATCGGTTGTTTGAAGGATGGAATAAAGATGCTCGGTCTGTGTGCCGCCAAAATCTTTATCCCATTGTTTGTTACCTAAGGAATCAATTTTAACAATCCAGTAATCAAAAAACCCCCAAGCCAGTTGTGTTTTATCACCGCTGATACCGGAAGCTGAATATCCGCCTAAAATATATCCACCGTCGGAGGTTTGCTTCAATGAAGACAGAAGATCATTTCCTGTTCCTCCGAAGGTTTTATCCCATTGTTTGTTGCCCGAGGAATCTATTTTGATAATCCAATAATCATTGTAAAATCCCGATGTATCCCTGTTAAACTGCGTTTTGTCACCACTGCTGTCGGAATTGGAAATTCCTCCAAGAATGTAGCCCCCGTCAGATGTACGTTCGAATGCTTTAATCGTCTCCATTTCCGTTGCACCAAACCTGTAATCCCACTGCTTCACCCATGGCGCTTGTGCCAATGTAAAATGCGCGAAAAGGAATGCAGCATAGAAAAATGATTTGCGGATAAATAGTTTCATTGTTTCACAAATTTGCATCGGAAGAATTTTTCAGCTGTAATGATTTCGATAAAATACAATCCGGAAGGAAGAAGTTTGCAGTCAACGGTCAATAGTCGACTGTCAACGGCCAGAAAAACTTTTTCACCCATCACATTATAAATTGAAATCTCTACGGTTGTTTCACTTTTAACTTCTATTCCGATAGCCCCGCCAGAATGAGGAAGTTGGGCTGGTATCGGGATTTGAATTTTGACTTTGTCTTCAACCGGATTCGGGAAGATGGTCAACGGTCCACTGTCCACTGTCGACGGAATGCCAGCTATTACATTAAACACCGCCGCTTCCACCTCGCATCCATTCGTATCAGTAGCCACTACATTGTAATCCCCGCTTGCTTGCGCTACATAAAAATAATCCGTTGCTCCGTTGATGAGGTTCGTGTTGAAGTACCATTGATAAGATGCGGATCCTGCAATTGCAAAAAGGGTGTCACCACTTTGGGTGATGGATTGCGGTGGGGGAGAGGGATAAACTGTGATGTAATTGGTGAGCAATAAAGTATCGCTGCCGTTGGCGTTGGAGGCGATGAGTTGAACGTCGTAGCTGCCGGGATTTGTGTAGCAGATGCTTTGAGGGTTTACTGATGTGCTTGTATCAGGAGAGGCGCCAAAGAAATTCCATTGATAAGATGTTGCATTAAAAGAGAGATTTATAAAATCGGTACAAGTACCGGGGCAGAGTAGTCCGTCTAAAGATTGATAAGAAGCGAGGGGGATTGAACTATTACATGATTGAATACAACTTGAATCGGGAGTAAATACCCAAAGAGCACCATGACCAATATAACCTGTTTCTGGATAACCTCCGAATAAATAAAACTTATTATCATCGCCCCACCAAGCAACAGCACCGCCAAGTGAAGGAGGATTATTGAAAGGGGAAGATATACCCAAAGAGCCATAATTTCCAGGTTGGTTCACTGCAACAGTTCCACTAATCCAATTCCATTCTAATTGCTGAGGGTCAAAAATAGACAAGTCGCTCAATCGAACTAAATTCCCATGAATTGCAAAACCACCATACATCCAAAATCTTCCACAATTATCTGTGACTGATGAACGATGTTCCCACCGACAAGAGGGTGTGTTCTGCGGAGCATAAAAACAATTACTCAAATAAGTGCCTGAATCATTGATCAAGCTTGTGCCGGCCATCCAAGTCCATTCATTCAGACTCATGTCATACTTCCATGCATCATTATATAAATTTCCGTTGTCGTCACCTCCTCCGAACAACCATAAATTTGATTGTGTATCTTTCCATTTTGAATAAGTGCGCCTGGAGCTTGGAGCATTTGAAGGACTTGGTACTCCTTTAATACCGTAGTTTCCTGGATTATTTACAAGATTGGAACCACTCATCCATGTCCACTCATTACTACTAATGTTATATTTCATCAGATCATTTAACATTCCCATATTGCCTGCATCATCCAATCCTTGACCACCAAACAACCATAAGTTATTTAATGAATCGGTCCAACTAGATGCCACTTCTTCCCTTGAGCCAGGAACATTTAATGGAGCGGGAATTCCTTGTATACCGTGTAACGCTATTCCGCCCGCAATGGTATCTCCATTCACCCATGTCCATTCGTTTAAGCTAATATTATATTTCCACAAAACATTTGTAGGCGGATGTCCACCAAATAACCACAGGTTACCACTGGTATCAGTCCATGATGCGCAGCCATAATACAGATACCCAGGAGTGTTAGCCGGATCTGAAATACCCTTGGACCCATAAACAGCAGCCTGAAATGATAATTGATTCCCCTTTACCCATGTCCATTCATTTGTCAATGGATTATACTTCCAGAGATCACTGTTATCTGGATAAGTACCTCCATAGAGCCAAAAATTACCATGCTTGTCTTTCCATTCGCATAATTCATAAGCACCAGGTGGGTGATTATTTACAGATGGTATTCCCTGCGTACCATAAACACCAAGGGGGCCAACTGCACTATCCCCGCTAATCCAAGTCCACATTCCTCCCTGACCAAAGGAAGTCTCAAAACAAAAAAATGCAACAATTAAGAGGAGCAAATATTTTTTCATGACATATTGCCTGCCTACCGGTAGGTAGACTTCAAGAATTTGCTTCGGAAAGTTTTTTCTGAAGTTTTTATTTCGAGGTAATATAATCCGGGAGATAATGAATGAGCATCGATTGAGCAAGTTCGCAATAAGCAGTTTGAAGTTTGCAAAGGAACAGCCAAAACAACTTCTCCTAAACAATTGTAAATGGAAATTTCTGTGGCTGTTTCTCTTGTGTCCCGATATCTATCGGGATGTGACTTTTGAATTGTGAATTTGTCTCCCACCGGGTTCGGGAATATCAATATCTCCTGATCCTCACTTGTGTTCACCGATGCCACTACATTAAACACCGCTGCTTCCACTTCGCACCCATTCGCATCCGTGGCAACCACATTATAATCTCCGCTGGCCGGCGCTACATAAAAATAATCCGTTGCTCCGTTGATGAGGTTCGTGTTGAAGTACCATTGATAAGATGCCGAACCAGCAATGGCGAAAAGTGTATCGCCGCTTTGGGTGATGGATTGCGGTGGAGGAGAAGGATAAACGGTGATGTAATTCGTGAGTAATAAAGTATCGCTTCCGCCTGAGGCGGGATTGGAGGCGATGAGCTGGACGTCGTAGGAGCCGGGGGTGGCGTAGCAGATGTTGGTGGGGTTGATAGCTGTGCTTGTATCAGGAGAAGCGCCAAAGAAATTCCATTGATAACTAGATGCATTGAAGGAAAGGTTTGTGAAGTCGGTGCAGATCCCGGGGCAGAGGTTGGGAGTTGAAGTAAACAGTGATTGAAGAATAGTGCTGTCACAGAACTTAATTATCCAGAAGTCATAACTACCATTCCATGCAGGTTCTGTTTTATCTCCACCAATTCCTCCGTCGGTGAAGTTTGCCATAACAAAACATCCGTCTTTTGCCTGAATCGCTAAACCTATTTCATCATCAGCAATTGAGTTTGTAAGAAGTGTCTTATCCCATTGTTTATTGCCGAAAGAATCGATTTTTATCACCCAGGATTGCTCTGTACCAAGGTTATTTTGTGTCTTATCACCACTAATATCTGAATATGAAGTGCCCATAACTATATATCCATCGTCCGATACTTGAGAAACATTTCCAATTACTTCATCATAATCAGTTCCACCAAAATCTTTATCCCATTTCTTATTCCCGAGTGAATCTATTTTTACAATCCAGTAATCATAAAGACCCCAACAAAGTTGTGTTTTATCGCCGTTGATGCCAGAGGAAGACCATCCTCCCAGAATAAATCCTCTATCTTTAGTTTCTTCTATAGAATGAAACCAATCAATATCTGTTCCTCCGAAATCTTTATCCCATTGTTTGTTACCAAGTGAATCAATTTTTACAATCCAATAATCATAACTCCCCCAAACTGATTGCGTCTTATCTCCACCGATGCCCGAATTAGAAAACCCTCCTAAAATATAACCTCCTTCATTGGTTTGCACCAGGGAATAAAGTTGATCATGATTCGTTCCTCCAAAATTTTTGTCCCATTGCTTGTTCCCGAGCGAATCGATCTTAACTATCCAGTAATCAGTGCCTCCCCAGGTTGCTTGGGTTTTATCTCCGCTAATACCAGATGTAGAACTCCCCCCTAAAATGTAGCCGCCATCAAAAGTTTGTTGAAAACAGAAAAGTGAATCGCCACTATTCCCCCCAAACCTCTTATCCCACATCTTCACCAATGGATTTTGCCCATGCGAAAAAAGTGAACTGAAAATAAAAAGTACGGTGAGCAAATGTTTCATGGCACCCCAAAGATAAAAAAGTCTTTGTTTCGGCCTAATAGTTATGTGGCGAATGACATTACCCCGGCGATCCCGATAACTATCTGGAACGAGTTGCGAATTGGTAATAAATGCATTTTACTTTCTTTTGTACCTCTTTCGCGGATTGCGACGTGCGTGGATCACCGCATAGACCACAACCTCATCAGGATCAATTTCAAAAATGATGAGGTAAGGAAAACCTTTAATTCTAGCTTCTCGAAATTCTTTGTTTTTGATTTGATATGAAAATGGAGTCTTGGCAACCAATTCCAATTCATTGTACCACTCATCCAAAAATCTCTTGCCTAAACCCTGGAGTTGTAACTCATACCATTTTACAATTTCAAGGAGGTCATCGTAAACTTCTTCCTTTACGACAAGTTTCATTTCAAACCTTTTAAAACAAGTTGCTTCATTTGTTTAGAAGTGTAAGATTTTGAAGTCCCTTCACGATGCGCTTTTTTTCTCTGATCCAAAAGTTTCTTTTGAGAAGTAGTCAATTCAAAATCATTAGCTCCCGTGTATTCGCTGACCATAGCATACATCGTACGAAGGAACCTTTCATCCTTAACTTTTTTTAGCAGGTTGTTTATGCCTGTTTTTAATTCGGAAGAGCTCATTGGTTAATTTTTGATGGCAACAAAGATACAGGATGATTTTGATCACAAATGCACCTCCGCTAAACAGTGGGGAATAAAAAAAGAGCAACCTCATTGGCTGTCCCCGCTCACCCCGGCCCTAAAGGGAGACCCGCTGAATTCCAATAAAGTTGGTTGGTTGTATGGCAGCCAAAAGCCGCATTACTTTTTTTAGGAGATTGCTTCGTCCGCTTCGCTCCCTTCGCAATGACTACAACCAGAGGAGGTTGCAAACAATAAGAGCAACCATTTCCGGCTGCTCTATTCGTATTTTCGTATGTATCTATTCGTACTTTGGTGAGGTCAACCTTCTTTACTCTAAAGTGAGACCCACGCACAAATTCCGTTTAGATTAACCGCTAAGAAACTTCTGAATAAAAAAAGAGCAACCAATTCCGGCTGCTCTATTCGTTATTCGTAAATTCGAACGATTCGTTATTCGTACAATTGAAGATTATCCTAGTTTCACCCTCTTGAAGCTCACAATTTTCAAACCTTTATCAATGCTCTCCAGATACTGCCGCACCGTTAACTTCTCGTCCTTGATGTAAACCTGGTTCAATAAAGTGTATTCATTGTAGAACTTGTTGAGTTTGCCCAAAGCAATTTTCTCAATCATATTCTCCGGCTTGCCTTCCTGACGCGCCTGGTCTTTTCCGATCTCGATTTCACGCTCGATCATTTTTGCATCCACATCATCTTTGTCGATGGCAACAGGAGCCATTGCGGCAATCTGCATCGCTACGTTTCTTCCGGCTTCGTCAATGCCTGCAGGATTCATGTTGAAAGCAACAACTGCTGTAAGCTTGTTTCCGGGGTGATTGTAAACGATTACTTTTTCTGAAGTGAGGTTCTGGTAATCCACAACATCAATTTTCTCTCCGATCTTTCCCATCTGGTCGAGCAATGTCTGCTCAACTGTAATGGTTCCGAGATTCAATTTTTTTAGGTCTTCGATTGATACAGGATTGCTTGCCATCGCAAGATCCAGAATAGACTCGCCATATTTTATGAAGTCAGCATTGTTTGCCACGAAATCTGTTTCGCAACATACGCTTACTGCAACAGCACGTTTTCCGTCAGCAGTTGTTTTACCGAATACATATCCTTCTTTCGCTTCCCTGTCCTGGCGGTTTGCGGCGATCTTCTGTCCTTTTTTGCGGAGGATGTCAATTGCAGCTTCAAAGTCGCCATTGGCTTCCATGAGGGCTTTCTTGCAATCCATCATTCCTGAACCTGTTTGCTGACGCAGTTTGTTTACGTCACTTGCACTTATTGTCATTGTAGTCATTGAATTATTTTGAATTAATTTGGCATCCCGGATTCGTCTTGAGTTTTGGAATGGAATAATTTCGAAAAAAGAATATCGAAATTCGAAAGAATACCTAATCTTGAAAATTAAATATTTTGAATTGAAGTTTTTTTCGAATTTCGGGATTAATAATTCGAAATTCTCTTCAATTTATTCCGTTACTTTCTTTTTGCGCGGGCGTTTACCGGCTGCTGTTGCAGGAGTTTCAGTTGCAACGCCTGTAACAGCCGCCACTTCTTCTTCATCTAAAACAGCTTTCGGTTTTGCTACTTCCATTGCCTCTTCTTCAGTAGCTTTGGCTTCTGCTTCTTTATCCATCTTGCGCTCGCCCAAACCCTCTTCGATCGCCGCAATCATTACGTCAACGATTATTCCGATGCTCTTGGTTGCATCATCATTTGCAGGAATTGCAAAGTCAACCTGCGTAGGATCTGTATTTGTATCAGTAATTGCGAATGTAGGTATATTCAGTTTTTGTGCTTCAGCAACTGCAATGTGTTCCTTCATGATATCCACGATGAAGATCGCAGCAGGAAGACGTGTTAGGTCAGTGATGCTTCCGAGGAAATGTTCCATCTTGGCTTTCTGACGTGTGATCTGTAAACGTTCTTTCTTCGAAATATTTTCAAAAGTTCCATCTGTAGCCATCTTATCGAAGCCTGTCATTTTCTTCACTGACTTGCGCACAGTAGCGAAGTTGGTAAGCATTCCGCCCGGCCATCTTTCAGTGATGTAAGGCATTCCTACTTTCTTGGCAGCATTGGAAACGATTTCTTTTGCTTGTTTCTTGGTTGCAACGAAAAGAATTTTGCGTCCTGATTTTGCAATCTGTTTGAGGCCTGCAGCAGCTTCATCCAGCTTCACCACAGTTTTATTTAGGTCAATAATGTGGATACCGCGGCTTTCCATGAAAATATACGGAGCCATTTTTGGATTCCATTTGCTCTTCAAGTGACCGAAGTGGGCGCCTGCTTCGAGAAGCTGATCGTAAGATACTCTTGACATATTACTGATTACTAATTTTTACTAATTTACAAAATACGAATAGGGACCTGGTATTTGAAACGAATGTCGTACGCCCCATTTGTAAATTCGTACACATTCGTATTTAGTACTATCGTTTAGAGAACTGGAAGCGTTTCCGTGCTTTCTTCTGTCCCGGTTTTTTACGCTCTACCATGCGGGGATCGCGGGTCATCAGACCTTTTGCTCTCAGCATAGATTTATTATTTTCATCAACCTTAACAAGTGCGCGGGCAATGGCAAGACGAATCGCTTCTGCCTGACCGGTGTAACCGCCGCCTTCAACATTTACGTTGATATCGTAAACATCTTTCTGGTTGATGGTTTCCTGTGCCTGATTAATAATGTATTGAAGGGGACCTGTTGTGAAGTAGTCTTTGTAATCCT
The DNA here is from genome assembly GCA_964356415.1 of uncultured Flavobacteriales bacterium. Lineage (GTDB taxonomy): Bacteria > Bacteroidota > Bacteroidia > AKYH767-A > 2013-40CM-41-45 > JAPLDB01. Next base: position 9,276 of record CAYHHK010000018.1, on the reverse strand, counting down.
TCTTATTAATTGTGATGGTGCCTTTACCCGGCTCCATGTAAATGCGGGCAATGCTTGTTTTTCTTCTGCCGATAGCGTGAATCATTCGGATATCTGTTGATTAAGAGAATTTAACTTCTTTTGGTTTCTGTGCTGCATGTGGATGCTCAGTTCCTGCATATACATGAAGGTTGCGGAAAATTTCTGCGCCAAGCTTGGTTTTTGGCAACATCATCCTCACAGCATGTTCGATCATGAATTCAGGTTTTTTCTTCATCATCAGCGTAGGAGTAGAAAAACGCTGTCCGCCCGGATAACCTGTGTAGCGTACATATTCTTTCATGTTCCATTTCTTTCCTGTGAGCTTTACTTTCTCGCAGTTGATTATGATCACATTGTCACCACAGTCAACGTGTGGTGTGTAGTTCGTTTTGTTTTTACCACGCAACATGACAGCAACATTTGATGACAAACGACCCAGAATCTGGTCTTTGGCATCAATGATTACCCAGTTTTTCGTCACCGTTTTTGCATTTGCATGCACGGTTTTATAACTATTCAGTTCCACTTCTTTACTGATTTAAAGGGTTTTACAATTAAAATCCCCCATATTTTGGGGGACGCAAAAGTAGAAATCTTTTCTTATTGAGCAAACATTGCTTTAAATATTATTAAAGAGGGGGTTGTGGAGGAAGAAAGCTGACAATGGAACGCTGATTTGTTATGATTAATGAGGATAAAAAACATAAAAAATCCTAAGCAATCAGCCAGGAGTCTCAGGGTCGGCGTTCGTTTTTTGCGTAAAATGAGCGATTACCAGCTCGCTTTTTGATTTGCCAATGATTTCAGCCAATTCCTCTTGCCCGGCTTCTTTGATTCTTTTCACCGATTTGAAGTGCCGCAGGAGCTCATCGGCTGTCTTTTCCCCGATGCCTTTGATGTCGTGTAATTCCGTCTTTACGAACGCTTTACTTCTTTTATTGCGGTGGTGGGTGATGCCGAAACGATGGGCTTCATCCCTGATATTCTGAATGACACGAAGGGTTTCGGATTTCTTATCTAAGTAAAGTGGCACGGAATCTCCCGGATAATAGATCTCCTCCAGCTTTTTGGCAATGCCGATCACTGCGATCTTGCCATGGAGGTTTAGTTTTTCCAGACTGCTCATGGCAGAACTCAGTTGTCCTTTGCCGCCGTCAATAACGATAAGCTGCGGAAGTTCCTGCGCTTCTTCCGTCATTCGCTTGTATCTCCTGAAAACAATTTCTTCCATTGAAGCAAAATCATCAGGACCTTCAACTGTTTTAATATTGAAGTGCCTGTATTCTTTTTTTGAAGGTTTTGCATTTCTGAAAACGGTAAGAGCGGCCACCGCAAAATCTCCCTGGAAATTAGAGTTGTCGAAACATTCAATATGACGCGGAAGGTCTTTCAGCCGCAAATCTTTTTTCATTACTTCAAGCAAGCGCAACACTTTATTTTCAGGGTTTGTTTTTTCAAACTGAAGTTGTTTCTCCTGAATATAATAGTGAACGTTTTTTTCGGAGAGCTGCAGCAAATGTTTTTTGTCTCCGATTTTCGGAACGGTGATCTCAACGTCTTTTATTTCCAGTTCAAGATGAAAAGGCAGAATAAGTTCCGTGGAATCGCTGCTGAAGCGTTCCCGCAATTCTGCAATGGCAAGTTCAAGCAATTCTTCTTTCGTTTCGTCCAGCTTTTTTTTCAATTCAACGGTGTGTGCCTGGATAATGGATCCGTTCATCACCTTCAAAAAATTTACAACGGCAAAATCTTCTTCAACTTTGATTGAGAAAACGTCAACATTGTGTATGGCAGGATTAACGATCACGCTCTTCTTATGGAACTTGTCCAGCCTGTCCAGTTTTTCTTTGATCTGCTGTGCTTCTTCATATTCAAACTTCCCGGAATGCTGTTGCATCTGATCGTTCAGGTGTCCGATTACTGAATTGATATTTCCTTTTAATATCAGCCTGATTTGCTGAATGTTTGCACTGTACTCTTCTTCTGATTGCAATCCCTCGCAGGGTCCTTTGCAATTGCCGATGTGAAATTCCAGGCAGACTTTGAATTTTTTCTTTTCTATATTTTCAGGTGAGAGGTTATAGCTGCAGGTGCGTAATTTATAAAGCTGTGAAAAAAGATCCAGCAGGGTTTCTATCATTCTCACGGAAGTATACGGCCCGAAATATTCCGATCCGTCCCGGATAAGCGTCCGCGTATAAAATACTCTGGGGAAATTTTCCTTTTTTATGCAGATCCACGGATAAGTTTTATCATCCCTGAGATTTACATTGTATTTCGGCTGGTGCTTTTTGATGAGGTTATTCTCCAGCAACAACGCATCCATTTCTGTTTCTACTACGATGGTCTTAATGTCTGATATCTGCCGCACCATCACCTGCGTCTTCCCCGAATCATGTTCCTTGTGAAAATAACTGCTAACCCTTTTCTTCAGCGATTTTGCCTTTCCCACATAGATCAGCCGCCCGTCCTTGTCATAGAACTGGTAAACACCCGGGCTTTCGGGGAGAACGGACAGTATGTTCTGATATTCAAACATGTGTTATTTTCGGAAATCACGAAATTACTTCAAAATAGTGTAGGAAGTAATTTGAAAATTTGAAGATGTGTAAATTTGAAAATGAAATGAAAGGTTTTTCTAAGGGCATCAATCTTCTAATTTTTGACTTTTGCCTTATGACTTTTTAAAATACCTTTGGTAAATAATAATTCAACAATGGACCGATACATCATCATCTCAGAACATACTGCCGAAGACTGTCGCATGGTTGTAAAGGAATTTGTGCATTATCATGCCGGCTTCCTCACAAACTTTGAATGGGGCTGTTACGACAACGACCACCATGCCTATGCAATGCTGGAAGCAGAAAATCATGCGCAGGCATTGATGGCTGTTCCGCCGGCATTTCGTAGTAAGGCAAAGGCGATAAAGCTGACCCACTTTAAACCAAGAGAAGGCAAGGATAAAATTCATCAATCTTCTTAAATCGATATTGCTTTTTCGTTAATGTTTTACGATTTGCCATTTGCATGATGTGTAATAATGGCTGTGGATGTCAATCAAAATAATTATTTATCGCCATGCAGCCAGCCACCATTGAAGAACTCCGGAAAGTCTTTTGCCTCAAGGATTTGCCTACTGAGCATTTGCAATGGATCCTAGACCATGGTGAGGTTTCTGAATTTGCAGATGGAGAATTGATGATTAATACCGGTGATCCAATTGATGAGATGTTTCTGGTACTGGAAGGCAAAAGCCATTTTTATATGAACGTGAATGGCAAACTTGTTTACTATTTTACTTTTGAAAATGATGTGCAGACCGGTGGTGCAGGGGGAATGCTTCCATATTCACGTATGAAAAATTCGCCCGGAAATAATTATGCTGTGGGAAAAGTAAGGGTGTTCCACTTGCACAAAAAGCATTTCAGGGAACTTGAAAAACTCAACCCTGATTTCATCCAGCGGCTCATAGGTTACATGACAGAACGTGCCAGGCATTTTGCAACGCAAAAACTGCAGCAGGAGAAAGTAGGTGCTTTGGGTCAGCTCGCAGCAGGCATCGCACATGAGCTAAACAACCCCGCTGCTGCCATCAACAGGATCTCATCAGAACTCATCAAACGACTGATGCAGAATTATGACCTTACAGAAAGACTGATGCATGGCCATGTAAAGCCTGAATTTATTTGCAGTGCCCGTCTTATGGCAGAAGAAAAAAAAGCAGTCATTACACAAAAAGTGATGCTTACCGCCATGCAGCGCCTTGACAGGGAAGATGAGATCAATGCATGGCTTGAGAAGAACAGCACTGTCGATGGACAGGTCGCAGAAACGTTTACTGATACAGGCATTACAGTTGAAGACCTGGAAAAAATCAAGAACAGTGTCGGTATGGAAGCGCTGCCAGATGTCCTTCAATGGCTGGAGAACAACCTTAGTTCACAACGCATATTAAAAGACCTTGATGATGCTTCATGCCGCATTTCAAATCTGGTGGGAGCGATAAAAAGTCACGTGCATATGGATCGCACCAGCGACATGCAGCCTACAAATATTCATAAGGATATTGAAAACACGCTAACGTTGCTAGGCCATAAACTCCGTGAAAAAAACATTACTGTTCGGAAGGACTATTGTGCCGACATGCGTGACATACCTGCTTTCGTTGGAGAGCTGAATCAGGTGTGGACCAATTTATTTGACAATGCCATCTATGCTGTTCCTAAAAACGGAGTGATAAGCATTGAAACAAAGTGCAACAGAAATGACGTTACCGTTAAAGTAATTGATGGAGGCCCCGGCATCCCTGAAGACATTCAATCAAGAATCTTCGATCCATTTTTCACTACAAAAAAACAAGGTGAAGGTACAGGCATCGGACTTGATACAGTAATGAGGATTGTAAAACGGCACAACGCAGAAATAAAAGTTGTTTCAGTTCCGGGAAGGACAGTCTTTACTGTATGTATTCCCTTCCCTAAAAAAGAGGTAACAGAATGAAACTACCATACATCATCATTGTCGACGACGATAGGCAGGTGCTGGGTGCAATTCAACGCGACATGCGGAATAAGTACCGTGAAGAATATCGGATCGCCGCAACTGAATCAGCCAATGAGGCGCTTGATCTCATCAAAGAATTAAATCTAAAAAACGAAACTGTTGCCCTCATCATTTCCGACCAGAAAATGCCGGAGATGGAAGGCGTCACTTTTCTTGAAAAAGCAAAAGAAGTTATTGATGAAGCCAAATTGATTTTGCTCACGGCATATTCAGACATAGATGCAGCAATCAAAGCCATCAATACAGTAAAACTTGATCATTACCTGTTGAAGCCATGGAATCCGCCTGAGGAAAAGTTATATCCTATTGTGGATGACCTGCTTGAAGAATGGCATTCACTTTACAAGCCCGACCATGAGGGCATTCGAATTATCGGTTTTCAGTGGAGCCCGAAATCGCACAAGCTGAAAGAGTTTCTGTCAGGAAATTTAATTCCGTTTTTATGGATGGATATTGAGCATCATCCTGATGCTGAAAAATACCTCATCAGCGCCAATGTTACACATGCTTCATTGCCATTGGTTGTTTTAAAAGACGGGTCATTTCTTACTGATCCCGAGCTGCCTGATCTGGCCGCAGGAATCGGCCTGAAACAAAAAGCGACAGAAGCCATGTACGATGTACTCATCATTGGTGCAGGTCCCGCCGGATTAGCGGCTTCAGTATATGGTTCCTGCGAAGGATTGAAAACATTGCTGATCGAGAAAAGCAATCCCGGCGGACAAGCAAGCAGCAGCGCACGGATTGAAAATTATTTAGGATTTCCTAATGGTCTCTCAGGAGCTGAGCTTACTCGAAGAGCCATTGCACAAACTCAACGCTTCGGAACAGAAATGCTTACTCCCCAGGAAGTAAAAAAAATCAGCGTGAAGGATGGATATAAAATTGTGGAGATGGCTGATGGTTCCGTGATTCATACCAAATCGATCGTGATTTCTACCGGAGTTGCTTACGCAAAACTTGAGGTTGCCGGAATAGAAAAATTTACCGGAGCCGGCGTTTATTATGGTTCCGCTGCAATTGAAGCGCATGCATGTCGCGACGGGATTATTTATTTAGTCGGGGGAGGAAATTCTGCTTGTCAGGCCGCCATGCACCTTTGCAATTTTGCAATAGAGGTTAACATTTTGATCAGACGCGATGAGCTCAAGCAAGTAGCAGCGAATTATCTGGTGGAGAACATCAGCAAAGTTCCGAATATTAATATTCTTGCCAACACGGAAGTTACAGCTGTTCATGGAGGAGAGGTGCTCGAACAAATCACTTTAAAAAATTCTAAAACAGGAGAAGAGAAAACCGTTCCTGCAAAAGCACTGTTTGTCTATATCGGTTCCCGTCCCGGAACATCATGGCTCAATAATTTTTTATTGAAGGATGAAAGGGGTTTTATAATAACCGGCAGAGATTTAATCAATGAAAGGACTTTTCATTCCCAATGGAAACTAAAACGCGAACCGTACCTGCCGGAGTCGATTGTCCCTGGAATCTTTGCATCGGGAGATGTACGCGCAGGAGCAATGACAGGAATATCTTCCGCTGTAGGTGAAGGAGCGATGGCAATAAGGTTTGTGAGGAAGTACCTGCAGGAGAATTAATAGAAAGTATAGAGAACAAAGTATTAAGTATTAAGACGAATCCCGTAACGACAGACAGTACTTTTTCTTCTTGATACTTCGTACTTTATACTTGATACTTATTTATCTCAATCACTTTCGCCAGCGCCTTCAATGCCGTGTCATGTTTTTTTACAAAGGGATTATTCAGATCCCATACATATCCGGCAAGCACGGAACAAATCTGATTTTTAAAATCTTTATTGATATCGTGCGCGAAAAAGATATCGTGCAATGTGCCTTCATACCATCCTGAAACATAGCTGCGGAAAGTATTGATGCCCTGCATCATGTATTCAGTGTATTCTTTATTCCAGTCTATAGTGGAATTATTGGCGAGATGGCGCGCCACTAATTTTGCTGCTGTGTGCCCGCTCTCCATGGCAAATGTTACCCCGGAAGAAAAAACCGGATCGAGAAACTCCGTTGCATTTCCGGTGAGAACAAAACCATCTCCGAATAATTTCTTTGTGGTAATAGAATAACCTGTAATTACAGTTGGCTGAAGAATAATTTCCGCATCGCGAAAACGGACAGCTGTATTTGCGTCGGCTGCAATCATGGCGCGGTACGATTTTTCATCCGTACCATTGAACTGTTCAAAAAATTCAGGTGTGCCTACGAAACCAACAGATGTAATTCCGTTGCTAAAAGGAATGATCCAGATCCATACATCTTGCCTGTGCACAACAATGGTGATGCGGTTTCCGTCAATGCCCTCCATACGTTTGGCATCTTTGATGTGCGCAAAGAATGCTTTACGGGTTGGAAACCCGCTTGGCTCATCCAGATTAAACATGCGCGGTATCACGCGGCCATATCCGCTGGCATCCACAATAAACTTTGCTTCAATTTCTTTTTTCGATCCGTCGGCGTGCTCAACAGTTGTAATGGAATGGTCGGTGTGAAATTTTATATCAGTAACCCCGGTGCGGTAATCAATCGGAACGCCTTTTTTCTCAACCGTATCAGCAAGCGTTTTGTCAAACTGAGCGCGTGGCACCTGCCAGGTCCAGTTCCATCCTTTTGTAAACTGATCTGCAAAATTAAAATCACAGATTTCTTCTCCTCGTACAAACTTTGCCCCGAATTTTTCCTGGAACCCTTGTGCCTTCACCGCATCAAGTAAACCTGCAGCTTCCAGGTGATCCATACAACGTGGCAGCAAACTTTCCCCGATTACAAAACGAGGAAACTGCTGCTTCTCCACCATTTTGATATTAAAACCTTTATTCTTTAAGATTGATGCAGCAATGGTTCCGGCAGGGCCGGCGCCGATTACTAAAACGTCTGTCTTTTCTTTAATCATGGTATTTACCCCGTCGAATAACGAATTCGCCCAAAGGCGTGACGAATATACGAATATACGAATTACGAATGTGAAAAAGTCAACTTTACAATCCGTATTGGCTGATCAAATAGATCATTGCTGCCATGGCCGCCGCGCCCAGTTCCAGCTCCCGCCTGTTCACCTTTTCGAAAGTATCGCTTGCAGCATGGTGCACATCAAAATAGCGTTGAGAATCTACCGACAATCCAAAACCCGGAACTCCTTTGTCTGTCATTGGTGAAATATCGGCGCCATCACCTTCACCTTCCCAGTTCCACAGGCCGTAGGGAAGGAAAAGGTTTTTCCATTGCAATACCTTTTCACGTTGTGCTTTTGTCATATTCAGCCCGAAACCGCGCGGTGTAAATCCGCCCGCATCGCTTTCCATTGCTGCAATGTGTTTCTCCTTTTTCATTTCAGCGACAGCAGCATATTTCCGGCCACCCTTCAAGCCATTCTCTTCATTCATGAAAGCTACTGAACGAATGGTACGTTTTGGTTTTACTCCGGTTGTTTTAAACAGACGCAACACTTCAATGCTTTGCACAATGCCTGCACCGTCATCGTGTGCGCCTTTGCCTATATCCCATGAGTCAAGGTGTCCGCCCACAACGATTATTTCTTCAGGATGTTCTGTGCCTTTTATTTCTCCAATCACATTATAAGACAAAACACTGTCCATCATTTTACAACTTTGTTTCAGGTAGAACCTTGCTTCAGGATTTGTCTTCAAAATTTCACTCAGTAATGTTGCACCATTCGTACTGATCGCTGCTGCCGGAATTTTCGGGAGAGAATCGTTGTAACCCATGGAGCCTGTATGCGGATAATCATCCTGATTAATCGCCATGCTGCGCACGATGGAAGCCACAGCTCCATAACGTGCGGCTTCGCTTGCTCCGGCCCAGCGGTATTTACCCGCCTCACCATATGCTTCGAAGGTATTGATGAACGTTTGGTCAAGGGGATGATTATAAAAAACAATTTTTCCTTTGATCTTTTCTGTTCCAAGCTTTTTCAACTCATCAAATGACCTCACTTCGATCAAGGGTGCAGAAACACCCCAGTCGGGCGTAGCGATGCTCATGCCCAATGCGCACACAGGAACTTCTTTCATGCCTTTTCCATCTTGTACCATTCCTTTTTCTTTTTCTCCGCGTACCCAGTGTGGCACCCATACTTCCTGCAGCCACACGGTATCTGCGCCAGCGTCGACCATGGCCTGCTTCGTCCATTCAACAGCGCGTGCGGCTTCCGGCGAACCGGACAAGCGCTCGCCAATGGTATTCACCAGTACTTCGAGGTTTTTATAGGCGACACTGTTGGTAAGCGCCTCATTGAAAAACTTTTTAATGATAAGCGAATCTGAATGCTGGCCATTGACATGCAGCGATATGATAATGAGGGATGAAAAAAGAAATGATTTTCTCATGGATGAATTTTTTCCAAAGAAACGAAATCCCGCTGACAGAGAGAATTTTACCTGTTAAAAGCTGTTCTGCATCCTCATACTTTCATTTTTCTGAAGAGCATTTCTTCAAAGAATTTCCTGTTTTTTTCTAATTCTGGTTCCTTGATGCGGTTATTCTCTTAAGTTTGTATTTAAATCAGAACTCATTGTGAATTCAACAGCTTTCGATTTTAATAAGGTGACATGGAGAGGCAATTTACTCTTTTGTGTAAAATTGCGGGTTCAGGAGTTCAGGAGTTCAGGAGTTCAGGAGTAGAAAAAATAGCTTTCAAGAT
>CAYHHK010000017.1:30111-44807 GCA_964356415.1 uncultured Flavobacteriales bacterium | reverse complement strand
TTAATTTGTGTACATAACTCCCTGCATAATGAAATGGTGCTTTGCCCAGGCCGATGATGCTACTTGCTGAAATTGAAGTGGGATCGTTGAAAAGTCTTTTCAGGGTAAGCAAGCCTTGCCTGCTCCTGAATCGCTTGTGCAGATAACGCTGCAATTCTTTATAAAAGCCCGAAGGAAAATTGTTTTTAAACATCAAAGCTAGTTCATCACTGTCTGTCCAATTTGCTTTTGAAACAAGTTGATTTTTTACACTTTCGTAAAATTTTGTTCCGGGCAACGGATAAGAAACACTTACGCCAATATCATCGGGCATAAGTTCCAATACCATGTCTAAAGTTCGCTGAATATCTTCTCTGGTTTCTCCCGGATATCCGAATTGCAAAAAGAAAGCAACATTGATGTGCTGTTTTTTCAACAGGCGCGATGCTTCGTAAATCTCCTCAACCCTTGTGCCTTTGTCCATGGCGTCGAGAATTTTTTGTGAACCGCTTTCAGCGCCCACCCATACTGTTTCACATCCGGCTGCAGCCAGTGCTTTGGTGTTGTCCTCCTGTAAAAGTAAATCAACCCGCGACTGGATCTTGAACCGGATATTCAATTTCTCTATTTGGATAAGTTCAGAAAATCTTTTGATCCATCCGGGTTTTAATCCGAAGATGTCATCAGTCATCCAGAAATGGTTTACGCCGTATGTTGACTGAAGCATTTTCAGTTCTCTTACGATACGCTCCGGAGAATGCACATTGTAACGGTTTCCGTATATCGGTTTCGCACACCAGTTGCATTTGAACGGACAACCACGTGTGGTGCTGATGTTGAGCGAAAAATAACCTGATCGACCAAGCCAACGTTTTTTATATTCTTCAAGATCTACTAGATCCCATGCCGGAGAAGGCAGCGAATCAAGGTCTGTCAGTACGCTTCTTTTTTTTGTGACGATGGTCTTGTTGTTGATTCTAAAAATAATTCCTTCAACAGATTGCATATCGGTTGATCCGTTTTGGATGTTCTTGATAAGCTCCTTCAAAGAAAACTCAACTTCTCCTGTTACGATATAATCAGCACCTTGATCCAGGTACATTTCGTAATGGTCTGTGGAATCACTGCTATTAACAATGACGGCAATCCCGCTTTTTTTTGCCAGAGAGATCATTTCAAATGCTGCTTCACGCATGTTTGTGAGGCACATCTTCGTGAGGTAATTGAACCCATCGTCTACAATGGCAAGGTATTTCGGTTTTTCTTTTTCAAGTTGAGGAATTATTTCATGCGGCGAAGCGGAAAACATGGGATCGAAGAGGGTTACATCATGTCCTTCCTCGCGTATTATGGATGCAGCCGAAAGTGTCCCCAATGGCGGATACGGTTGCATTTGCCGAAACTGTTTGGGATCAAAACGAAGAAAATAGCTATGCGTAAACAGGATCTTCGGCATGAAGGGAAATATGATGGGCGTGGGTAAATTCTATAATGTTTTTGGCGAAGCTGCTCAGTACTTTTTCCTGAAATCCCAGCGGGTGATGTTTGGAAACATTTTTTCTTGAGCGCAGGCGGAAATCAAACGTGCTGTCATCGAAATGCTTGAACTTCTTTTTCCAGAATTTGACTGTAAACCGGAAAAAAAAGGTGTCAAGTTGTTCGCCAATTAAACCTGAAAGTATTTTCTCAATGATTCTTTTCAGCGTGCGTTTTTCTTCTTCAATGATATGATCTTTCCCGCGCAATGGAAATTTAGGCAGATGATCCTTTACCCATGTATTCGCTTCCCTGAAACTATTGTATAAGTTGTAATCATACGTGGGAATGAGAAAAGAAACTTCTGTTGCAGTGAAAATATTTTTATCAGGAATATTAAGCGAGTCCTCAGATAAGAAATAGTTCACACAAAAATTCTTATGTGAGTTGAATAGAAATATTTTTTTATAGAGAACGAGAAGTGTGCGCGCCACCCACATCCTGCCCTTCGCTGTGATGATAAAATAATCAATGTCTGATTGATCATCCATATAATTTTTTGACAACGAACCTGACAATGCGATTGCTCTGACGAATGGAAATTTTGAGATCAGCTTTGAATACCTTTTTGCAGTTTCAAGCGATTTGGCTGCAACGATTTCCCCTCTTAGTCTTCTTTCGATAATGCCGGCATTGTTGTTCAGAAAATAATACCCCTTATGATATCCGATGATTCCTTGACTGGTAAGGTCAGCGACAGCCTTCTCAATTTCACTTGCAGAAACGCCCTGTCGATGAATGAGATCTGAAATTTCAACCCCTTTTAGCGGGTGTTTGAAAATGTCAAAATAAATCAGCGTCCGGATTACGGCTGATTGTGCAGCAGTCATTGGCTTTACAGAAGAAAAATTTTCAACGATTAAACTCATTGGTGCAAAAAGCAAAGAAAAGGATTAATGGGATGAATAAAAATTAAAATGCGAATTCAATGGAAACAAATAGCCGCAAATATTGTTTCGACTTCCTGCTGCTATGGATAATAAACGGATATCTTTCTCAATGCATAAAATCCAATCCCCCTGTTTTGATCACTCATGTAAACAATCTCTTTATTGTTTAATAATACAGGGTTCAATTTATTGTCATTGCCTGCTATTAATTGGCCATGAAAAAAGACCTGGTTGTTGATTAAGGTAAGAGGCTCAGCAGTTCGAATTGAATCAGTGAGTGCAATTGTTTTTTCGAAGGGGCCGTTTTCATCAATGAATTTCAGCGTAAGTTCTTTTCCTCTGAAACTAAAATCATACCCAAGAAGGGAGATTTCTTTGTCAAGATAATATTCACTTTTATCGTCACTTCTTTTTGAGGTAAGATAATTGATGGAAACGAAGACGGCCACACTCATAACTAGAAATTTCAGGTCTCTGGTTGCATACGTGTGCTTCATACAAATGACAATAAACAAAAGCAACAACATGTAGAGCCGTGGAAAGCGCAGCAATATAGGGAATGACTGAAAGGAACTGACGGGCACAGCACATACCAGGAATGTCAGGGTGAAGACAATGATCAATCTTGATTCTTTATCTATTATAGAAGCAATGCAGAGTGGTAGCAAAAATACCAGACTATAGCTTGAGGTATAGGCAGTAAACAGGCAGCCTGACAATAGGGTGAACGAGAAAATGGAAAAATGATCCTTGTCTTTAAAAAGCTTTTTTGCGAAGAAGAAAAATAAAATTCCTGTAATAAGACCAGACAAAATAGAATATATAACCTGATAGTCATTGTGAGCTGAACTAAACACAGCCGCCGGATTAAGGAGCTTGTCATGAATGAAAAGGTTCCTTAGCAAAACTGTTATCGACTGATACGTTGTTGCCCAGGGGTTGTTGATTTCATTGATGGACATACGCGGTATAAACTCCAAAATGTAATGCTTCATAAAATTCCATCCGGTGAAATAAGTTGAGGAAAGAAAAATAATCGCTGAAAAAAGAATGGTCATGGAAAAGGCCTTATAATTCTTTCTCGCAAGCAGGTATAGAAGGAGTATTGCCGGAGAGATTTTCAGCGCAATTGACAGCGCATAAAAGATTGCTGCCATTTTGTTTTTGTTTTTCTCCTCAGCCACAAAACCGGCCATGAGAAATCCGGCTAAGAGAAGATATGTCTGGCCGAAAAGTATGTTGTTTCTGAATGGAATGAACAGCAGTATCGGTAGCAGCAATACCAGAGGGGATACAATCTTCAGATGCCTTAATAACTTCAGCAAGGAGAAGCTAAAAACCAAAACTGAAATAATATTGAATAATAGTTTGGATGTATAAACGTCGGTCACTGTAAACGGCAGGTAGCATAGCAGAGTAAAAGGTGGCACCACGGCGTAGTTGTACAGGAACTTAAGATCCTGAAAGCCCGGAAGATTGCGAATCAGCAGGTTGAATCGATATGGCTCATAAATGTCATGGATATTCACGCCCTGCAATGCAAACTTGCTTCCGAAATAGTAATTCCCAAAATCGTGAAGCGGGTTGCTGAAAAAGACAATGGATAAAACTATTCCAGCTAAGGCGTAGGCTAAACAGGAAATAAGATTTTTGTCTTTTAGCATGAAGCAAAGAACAGAAACTAATTCGCAATGCACAATTCAGCATACACAATGCATGATGTGTTAATTGGCAAATAACTTGCTAACAGGAATTTTAATTCACTGTGGACAATTCAAAATGAACAACCTCCACAATCATCTATTTTTATACTTTTGCCGGCCAGAAAGGAGTTTGAAGTTTGTGGTTCTAAGTTTGAGGATATCAGCCATCGCTTTTTGAACCGAACGCCAAACCCGTAAACTCCAAACTATTAATTTATTACTTCTAACTTCTGACCTCTAACTTTTGACTTTTATGGCTACCGACCGCTTTCAAGGACACGATTATTACCTAATGGATGAATTGCTCTCAGAAGAGCACAAACTGATCCGCAGCAGTGTGCGGGATTGGGTGAAGAAGGAAGTGTCGCCCATTGTTGAGGACGCCTGCCAGAAGGCCGAGTTTCCGAAGCAATGGATCAAAGGACTTGCTGAGATTGGCGCTTTCGGGCCATACATTCCGCAGGAATATGGAGGTGGAGGACTTGATCAGATTGCTTACGGTCTCATCATGCAGGAGCTTGAGCGCGGCGATAGCGGATTGCGTTCGACTGCTTCCGTTCAGAGCTCGCTGGTGATGTATCCTATTTATACTTACGGCAGTGAAGAGCAGCGTAAAAAATATTTGCCGAAACTGGCAAGTGGTGAATGGATGGGTTGTTTCGGACTGACAGAACCTGATCATGGTTCCAATCCGAACGGAATGGTGAGCAACATCAAAGAGAAAGGCGACCATTTTATTCTGAATGGAGCAAAGATGTGGATTAGCAATGCACCTTTTGCCGACATCGCTGTTGTTTGGGCCAAAGATGAGCAGGGTATTATCCGTGGAATGATCGTGGAGCGCGGGATGAAAGGTTTTTCTACACCTGAAACACATGGGAAATGGTCATTGCGTGCCAGTGCAACAGGTGAATTGGTTTTTGATAACGTAATTGTTCCGAAAGAAAATATTTTACCGAACGTGAAGGGACTGAAAGGTCCGCTTGGATGTCTGAACTCTGCGCGTTATGGAATCAGCTGGGGTGTTATCGGCGCAGCCATGGATTGTTATGATTCTGCTTTGCGTTATTCAAAAGAACGTATACAGTTTGGCAAACCGATCGGAGGTTTTCAGTTGCAGCAGAAAAAACTTGCTGAGATGATCACTGAGATTACCAAATCACAATTGCTTACCTGGAGGTTGGGGGTTTTGAAAAATGAAGGCCGCGCAACACCGGCGCAGATCAGCATGGCGAAACGCAACAATGTGAGCATGGCCCTGCAGATCGCCCGTGAAGCGCGACAGATACATGGAGGCATGGGCATCACAGGAGAATTCCCGATCATGCGCCACATGATGAACCTTGAAAGTGTGATCACCTATGAAGGAACGCATGACATTCATTTGCTGATTACAGGGATGGATGTTACCGGCATTGCTGCCTTTGAGTAGAGAATTCGACTCTAAGTAGGGAACTTCCCCCCCTCTCCTTCGGAGAGGGGACGGGGGGAGAGGCCGAAATACTTCCTCGGTACCAGCAACATCCCGAAACATTCTCCATCTTCTTTTCCCATATGCTTGTGATGCGCTTTGTGTGCTTTTCTTAAGGCAAGCAGGTAAGGATTTTTGGTTCGTGTGAAAAACCTGAGTCGCTGGTGTATAACGACTTCATGCACGAAAAAATATGCGAATCCATACAAAGTGATTCCGATACCTATATATAACTTATAGTCACAGCCATCCATCACGCCGAACATGATGAATAGCCAGCTGGGAATGGCAAAGATCAGAAAGAATGAATCGTTGCGCTGTAATTTATGTGGCGAACCGGTATGGTGGTCTTCGTGAACCTTCCACATCAATCCATGCATCAGGAATTTATGACTCAGCCAGGCAACGGCTTCCATGATGCAGAAACTGGCAATAATGATGAGGATATTTAGAATTACCTGTGGCATTCGGGGCGAAATTAAGAAATCGCTGGCAATAAGGATATTATTTCAGTTGGATGATTCATGTATATTTGGCCTCCTAAAAAAATCAACTTATTATCCTATCTCATGATTAAGAAATTCAAATTTCCGGCAATTCATTTTGCTGCTGTATTATTCCTGGTGTGTTTTCAATTTCTGAATGTAAAAGCCACCACGCCCGTTGTGAACAGCACTAATCCGCTTCTGCAAAACTGGACCGGCCCTTATAATGGCGTTCCTCCTTTTGCCAAAATAAAAATTGAACATTTTAAGCCCGCCATGGAAGCTGCCATGGAAATGAACAGGAATGAAATTAAATTACTCGTAGATAATAAAGAAGCACCTTCTTTTATGAATACAATTGAGGGTTTGGAAAAAACCGGGGCTACTCTTAAACGAGTGATCGCCATGTATGGCATCTGGACAAGTAATCTGAGCACACCGGAATTGGACCCTATCCAGGAGGAAATGGAACCACGCCTTTCTGCTTTCAGTGATTCGATAGTGCAGAATACTGCACTCTTTAAGAATATTGAAACGGTTTACAATGATCCGGCAAGAAAAAACCTTACCCCTGAACAACAAAGATTACTTGAACGTTACTACAAAGGATTTGTCCTTGCTGGAGCAAAGCTTGATTCTGACAGCAAAAACAAAGTAGGGGAGATCAATCAAAAACTGGCAGGCCTGTTTACAAAATTCAGTCAGCACCTGCTTGCCGATGAAGGTGACAAATTTTTAGAGATTACAAATGAGAAGGACCTGGATGGTTTGCCCGACGACCTGAAAGCCGCTGCAAAAGGAGCAGCTGAAGCAAAAGGGAAAAAAGGTTCATGGGTGATTTCAAATACCCGTTCCTCAGTGGCGCCTTTTATTACTTACTGCAACAACAGAGACATGCGGGAGAAAGCATGGAGAATGTTCATCAACCGCGGTGACAATGGTGATGCCAATGATAACAATGGTATCATCACAGAAATTTTACAATTGCGTGCACAACGTGCATTACTGCTGGGATTTCCTACACATGCGCACTGGCGACTTTCTGATAAAATGGCAAAAACTCCTGAAACGGCAATGGCACTGATGGAGTCGGTTTGGAAGCCTTCAGTATTGAAAGTGAAGGAAGAGGTTGCTGACATGCAAATGCTTGCAAACAAAGAAGGCGCTCACATAAAAATTGAAGCATGGGACTACCGCTATTATGCAGAGAAGGTAAGAAAAGACAAGTACGATCTGAATCAGGAAGAAGTAAAGGAGTACATGCAGCTGGAAAAATTACGCGAAGGAATGTTCTTTGTTGCCGGTGAATTGTTCAACATGCAGTTTACGCAAGTGACTGATGTGCCCGTGTATCATCCCGACATCAGGGTTTTTAAAGTGGCAGATAAAACAACAGGCGAAATGATCGGACTGTGGTACTTCGATCCGTATGCGCGCAAGGGCAAACGTTCCGGTGCATGGATGAATGCGTATCGCGACCAGGAAAAACTGAACGGAAATATCACAACCATCGTTTCCAACAACTGTAATTTTATCAAAGGAAACGATGGAGAGCCCGTACTTATTTCTTTTGATGATGCAACTACGTTGTTCCATGAATTCGGACATGCTTTGCACGGACTTAGTTCAAAGGTGACCTATCCTGCATTGTCAGGAACAAGTGTGGCGACTGATTATGTTGAATTTCCATCACAACTTTTAGAGCGCTGGTTTACTACTCCTGAAGTGCTTAACAAATATGCCCTGCATTATAAAACCGGTGCACCTTTGCCTCAGTCGCTCATTGACAAGATCAATAATTCTTCAAAGTTCAACAAGGGATTTTCAACTGTGGAAGCGGTTTCAAGCGCGATTATTGATATGAAAATTCATTTGGCAGGAAATGTCAAGATCAACCCCGATTCATTTGAACGTGCTACGCTCGAATCAATTGGTATGCCATCGGAAATTGTGATGCGTCACCGATTACCGCAGTTTGGACATGTTTTTTCCAGTGACGGTTATTCTGCCGGTT
The DNA here is from genome assembly GCA_964356415.1 of uncultured Flavobacteriales bacterium. Taxonomy (GTDB): domain Bacteria; phylum Bacteroidota; class Bacteroidia; order AKYH767-A; family 2013-40CM-41-45; genus JAPLDB01. The sequence goes on along the minus strand of CAYHHK010000017.1, from coordinate 36,729 downwards.
ACTACAGTTATCTATGGTCTGATGTGTTGAGCGCAGATGCCTATTCGGCATTTACTGAAGCCGGAGGACCGTACGACAAAGCCGTAGCGAAAAGACTGGTCGATCATGTATTCAGTGTCGGCGGAACCGTTGATGAAGCAGAGGGCTACAAAGCTTTCCGTGGACGCGAGCCGAACAGCGATGCACTCATGAAAAGCAGAGGGTTTCCGATTCCTCTTGTGAAGTAGAGCTGCATTATCATTACGTGCTCAATTATGAGAGACACCCTGAGATTCAAATTGAGATTGAAATGATAATCAGAATTGTTAATTGGGTGGCGGAAGTTACGGATGCCAATTTTATTAATAATTTATCCCTTCCGCCATTTTATAATCCACTTTGTTGTCATTCCGATCTTGTCTGGCCTTAGGCTAGACGAGAGTGGAATCTCTGGCTTACCCGTTTTGCTTTCCCTGTTTTAAAATTTAAACTGAAAAGACGGCTTGGCGATGAAGTAATAAACATCGGGTTTGTCTGTGTAATTCAATCTCCAGGTAAAATCAACCCTGGAGATTTTGAAAATATTTTCAATGCCAAAACCGACTTCAACATAAGGTTCATTGAGTTGTCCTACTGCATCAGGAAATAAATATTTGCTTTGGTTGTTCGCGCTTGATAAAGTTCCGGCATACATTTTTGCAAATATGAATTCGCGCCATTTCAATTTCTTTACCAGTGGAATGCGGTTGAATAGCAACCCTTCAAAATGTTGCTCTATCATTCCGCTTGCATATTGATCGCTTACAAATTCCATGTAGTTCATCAGGTTAAAAGCTGTTTCATCATTCAACACAAGTTGATTTGCTGTTGGCGTTTCGAGGAATACCCAGGGCAAAGTTCCTGTTGTTTTCCCTCCTTCAACCCTGATGAGCATATATCCCAGTTTGCGCATCCGCAATTTTTCTTCTATGCGAAGCTTTATTTTTACTGTAGAGAATGTTCCGTTTAAAAAGTCCGTCATCCCATGAAAATAATTAAGACTGATGACAGGATACTTAGGGAAAAACAATCCTTCTGTGCCTTCGCCGAATTTTGCTGACAGGTTTCTTTCCCCGAAAGCAAAACGGGCAGAGAATTCAATTCCTGATAAAATGAAATGCTGAATCGTATCAGGTGAGGAAAGTTCATTCAGTGCCCGGTAATGAAAATCCCCAAAAGGTTTCCATTCAGATTCCTTTATACCGATGCGCGTTGAAAATCCTGTGAACCACTGCCGCTCAAACCATCCACCGGTTTCTTTCACAATACTCCTGAATTCCAATGGTGCTGTGCTGATGAACGAAGTAAAGACATTATCAAGTTGCAGGATGTTCGAACTTCTTCCGGGTTGCACCGCATCATACCGGATGCTGCCGCCAATTGTATTCCGCTTGCTCTGATGCCTGCTAAGGATGTATGACGCTTCCGCCAGGTATTTTGTGCGTTTGTCGCCAAACCCGTAAGCGAGGTAGGTTTTAAGATCAAGCCGCTCATTCATCAGCTTTCGTCCCCGCAAACCAAACTTTATCCTTTCACGTTCGACTTTATTATAACTGTAAAAAGAATAAAAATCTCCAATGTCAAACTGACCAAAAGGTATCCATCCCGTCGTGAATGCGTTTACTGAATTTTTCAGCAACACAAATTTTGGAACTTTCTCAAGCGTGTCTATCATGTCGAAAACGCCCTGCTCCTGCTTAGTGAGCGAATCGCCCCGTGCATCATTCCAGTATTTTTCAGTTCGTGTTGATGCACTGTCATTGAACGTAACCCTGTCAAGCCCTGAGTAAAATTTATCTTCATGGGACTGGTTCACTCTGTAATTTCTATAGTTAGAAGTTTTCCTTCCGAAAAACCCTGTCAGCTCTTTTGAATTTTCAGCAACAGTGAAGTCTGCGATCACCCGGCTTTTCGTCATCATGGTATGACTCCCATCCACAATACCGTATTCCTGTCTGATCCAGTAGTTGCGCACAAAATTTACATTGGCGGCAATACTGAATGACAGGTCTATTTGTTTTACTGCATAGGTTAGATCATCAATGTACATATCACCTGTAAATGCAACATCTGCTTTTATTTTCGGGTGAAAACTGATGTGATAACAACGACTTCCTTTGAACTGCAGACTGTCCAGTAACATGAATTTATAATTCGATCTGTAATTATCGCTCAGCGGACTCGGAAAATTTTTATCTAGGATCAGCACATAATCATTGTAAATATTCGGAGTCAAATACATGTCCTGCGCAAACTGAACGATCTTCGGACCTTTCAATCCCACGGCACGCCTGCCTTTTACCACTTCCTTCAGTGCGGGAGGATTTTTTCTGAAATAAAAATCGCTGAGTGATTCATTGAACAGTATCGGCAAATAAGGAATACTGTCGGAGGTTGTATCCGTATTGTCAAAAATGAAACTAAAGGAACGCAGGAAGATATTCCGCTTTATTTTATCTGTGAAGTTATTCAGGTCAAATTCAACTTTATGGTAAACTTCATATTCATAAGATTCTTTTTCATCGGGATTGTTGATTGGTTTAGTTGCAATCACTCGTCTTAAAATTTCGAATGCCGGATTTTCTCCCATCTTCACTGTGACTTCCGCAAGATGAAATGCATTCGGTTCAAGTGGAAGCATAAGTGTTTGGTCTGTGAGAGGAGAAACTGCAACAGTGTCTGCAATGTATCCCAATGCAGAAACAACCAGGGTATCTCGCCTCCCTGCAATCGTCAGTCTGAAACTCCCTGTACTATCTGCCATTGTTCCGGTTAGTGTGGATTTAAGGATCACATTCGAAAAAGGGATAGCCTCCCGCGTTTCACCATCAATGATCCTTCCTGTTATTTTTAACGTTTGGGCACAGGCAAAGGCAGATACAAGCAGCAGTGGTAAAAGAAGTGCCTTAGTTTTTTTCACGCGCGATAAAAGTAGAAAAATCAATCGTTGTTCCCATTTGCACATTTACCCATTTTCATATTTTCGCATTTGTATCATTGGTTGGATTGTCAAATCCGGTTTCTTGCTACATTCGCAATATGAATAAAAAGCACTTTGTAGATCTCGCAACGTTCAACGCGTGGGCGAATAAGAAGATCCTTGATTTCATTTCAAGCAACCTCAGTGCTGACCAGCTTGAGAAGGAAATCGTCAGCAGTTTTCCGTCCGTAAAGAAAACCATCTACCACATCTGGGACGCGGAGCTGATCTGGCTGGAGCGTTTGCGCGGTGTTTCATTGAAGGATTTTCCAAGCAAAACATTTATGGGGAGTGCCGAAGATGGTTTGAAGAAATTTATGGAAAACACAAATCTGCTACTTGATACAGTTTCAAATAGCCCTGAGGTTTTCTTTGAAGAAAATATTTCTTTCACTGCCACCAGCGGAAAAGCATATACGCAGGAAGTAAGTGCCATCCTTACACATGTTGTCAACCACAGTTCGTTTCACCGCGGACAATTGATCATGATGTTCCGGCAGTTGGGATTTACGGAAGGGATTCCGGAGACGGATTTTATTGAATATTACAGGGAAAAGCATTCATAAATAGGGAAAAGGGCAGGCTGACCTGAGAGGAGGTAGGAGATATTTTGATTCCTCACTTTTTTCCTGCACTTTTATTCTCCCAACCACCACAGCCATGACAGCCAAACGGAATCACCTGATTGCACATTACATATTTCATATTACTTTTTTCTTCCTTTCGACTTCTGGTTTTGCGCAACAAAAGGACTACACAACTTACGTTGATCCTTTCATCGGCACCGGAGGTCACGGACATACTTTCCCGGGGGCAACGATGCCTTTCGGAATGGTGCAGCTCAGCCCTGATACCCGCGATGATGGCAGTTGGGACGGCTGCGGAGGTTATCATTACAGCGATTCACTGATGTTCGGTTTCTCTCACACGCATCTGAGCGGAACAGGATGCAGCGATTACGGTGATATCTTAATGATGCCGGTGATCGATACGGTTTCCTTGCAAAAAAAATATGCTGCAAAGTTCAACCACCAAAATGAGAAAGCAGAGGCAGGGTTTTATTCTGTAAAACTCGATAACGGAATCAGCGCTGAGCTGACCTCAACTGCCCGTTGCGGAATGCACAAATATTCTTTTCCGAAAGGAACGGATCCGGCAGTTTTACTTGATTTAATTCATCGTGATAAAGTACTGGATGGTTACCTGAAAATCGTGGACAAGAAAACAATTGAGGGTTTCAGAAGATCACAGGCTTGGGCGAAAGACCAGGTGGTTTATTTCCGCATTGAATTCGCAAAACCTTTCATCGATTCAAAGATGCTTTCTGATTCAATGAAAAAAGATGTCATTCGTTTTCGCAATGAATACTTTGGAAAGATAAAAGCATTGTTCCGTTTTGACTTGCAACCCGGCGAAGCACTCCTGGCCAAAGTTTCAATTTCCGGCGTTGATATTGAAGGTGCCCGAAAAAATATGCTTGCTGAAATGCCGGACTGGAATTTTGAAAAAGTGAAAGCTAATGCTAAAGCTTCCTGGAATGCGGAACTGAGCAAAATTGATGTCACCGGAGGCGCAAATGATTCGCCGACAGCTCAGGCTATGGCAAAAGACAATCTGAAAATATTTTATACTGCCTTATACCATTGCTTCATTCAGCCCAATATTTACAATGATGTGGACGGACGTTACCGTGGCCGCGATTTCAAAATCCACACCGCAGAAGGATTCAACTACTACACCGTTTTTTCTTTGTGGGATACTTTCAGGGCGTATCATCCGCTCATGACGATCATTGACCGTAAGCGTACGCTGGATTTCATTAAAACATTTTTAGCACAATATGACCAGGGTGGTTTGCTGCCTGTATGGGAGCTGTCAGCTAACGAAACAGAATGCATGATCGGTTACCACTCAGTGAGTGTGATTGCCGATGCTGCTATGAAAGGCATCACTGACTTCGACATGGAGAAAGCTTTTGTAGCAATGAAGAAAAGTGCAGAGAGCAGAAACCGTTTCGGACTTGGTGCATACATGAACAAAGGCATGATTGAAACCGATGACGGCGGAGAAAACGTGAGCCGTACACTCGAATACGCATATGATGACTGGTGTATTGCACAGATGGCAAAATTGCTTCACAAAGAAAAAGATTATCAGACCTATCTTGAGCGTTCACAGAACTGGAAAAACCTTTTCGATCCTGCTTCGGGATTTATCAGGCCCAGAAAAAACGGTGGCTGGTACGAACCCTTTGATGCGCGTGAAGTGAATAACAATTATACTGAAGCCAATGCATGGCAGTACACTTTTTTTGTTCCGCAGGAAACGGAGGAGCTGGTACATCGCCTTGGTGGAATCGACAAGTTTGAAAGCAAACTGGATGAATTATTCACCGCCGAAAGTAAAACTACCGGAAGAGACCAGTCCGATATCACAGGTATGATCGGGCAATATGCCCATGGAAATGAGCCGAGTCACCACATGGCTTATCTGTATAACCACACCTGGAATTCCTGGAAAACGCAGAAGCGGGTGAAACAGATACTGACTGAATTTTATCACCCTGCTCCTGATGGACTCATCGGCAATGAAGATTGCGGACAAATGAGCGCTTGGTATGTAATGAGTGCAATGGGAATTTATCAGCCTTGCCCGGGTGATACTGATTATGCGCTCGGTGTTCCGCTGTTTGCTGACATAAAGATCAACCTTGAAAACGGAAAACAATTTTTGATCAAGCGAAAAGGCAGCATAGGTGAAAACATGTATGCAAAAATATTTGTGGTAAATGGAAAGCCAAGGGGTTCTGCCTTTATCTTCCATGGCGAGATCGCAAATGGCAAGGAACTGGATTTTGTAATGAAAAAAAATATGCCGGATGATGCATCTTCAGTGAAAGCATCCACCTGGAACGGATACAAACTCGAAACACAAATTGTTGGCGTTCCTGTTATTCGCTCTTCGGGACAGGCATTTAGAGACAAAGCTGACATTGATTTTTTGTCGTTATCACCTAAAGATAAAATCTATTATTCCCTTGATGGCTCAGCTCCAAATATTCAGTCTTCCATTTTTATTCCGGGTTCACATGTAACGATTGATGAAACAACAACAATAATGGCAATGGGCGTAGATGAAAAAGGCCGGCAAAGTAAAACGGCCACCGCCCGCATAAGTAAAATGCAACATCCCGACTGGAAGATAAAGCTCAATGCGAAATATGATAATCAATATACAGCCGGTGGCGATGAGGCTTTGATTGATGGCATCCGCGGTGATGTGAACTGGCGAAAAGGATACTGGCAGGGTTACCAGGGCCAGGATTTTGAATGTGTCATTGATCTCGGCAGCGAACAGAAAGTAGGAAGTTTTTCGGCGGAATTCCTTCAGGATGCCGGAGCCTGGGTAATGCTTCCCAAAAAAGTGGAATTCAGTTTTTCAAAAGACGGTGTTGTTTTTTCTGACAATACCAACCTTGGCAATAACATCAGCGACCGCGATGAAAAAGTCCAGACAAAAAATTTCAAAACCATGCTGCTCCGCCCGGTCGATGCACGATACGTAAAAGTACGTGCCATCAGCTACGGCAAACTTCCCGCATGGCACCTCGGCGCCGGCGG
>CAYHHK010000017.1:17125-30011 GCA_964356415.1 uncultured Flavobacteriales bacterium | reverse complement strand
CTATTCCAAAAACATTCCTTACCTTTATCATTCAATTTTTTACTGCCTTTATTTCCAATTTCCCTCAACCACAAAATCATCATTCCCATGAAAAAAATTTCTTTCATCCATCGGAGCTTTAGCGTAGGTGGATTAATTCTTCTCTCGTCATTTTTGACACTTTTCTTTACTGCCAATGCACAGCCTTACCTGAACCCCGGCATCCTTTCTGTTGAAGGACACAAAGCAACACTCGGCGATGTATCAAAATCATTTAATCAATACTGGGACTCCCGCGATCCTGATATTCTCAATGAGCATGAGAATGCCGAAGAAGGCGGATACCAGCAGTTCAAACGTGCGGAAGCATTTTCGAAGCAAAGAACATTTCCTTCAGGCAATCTTTTCAACCCTGAAATCCTTTATAAAGAATACCTGAATTACAAACCGAAATTTGAAGCAGCAAATGCGGGACGTTTTGGCAATGGACAAAACAAAATCTCAACTGCAAACTGGTCTTTCATTGGTCCTTTCCAGGTTCCCGGTAATGGCGGTGGCGCAGGTAGAATAAATTGCCTCACGATTGATCCCAACAATAACAATATACTGTGGGTAGGTACAGCATGTGGAGGATTGTGGAAATCAACAGATGGCGGTTTGACATGGACCACAAATACCGACCTGCTTCCGTCAATCAGTATTTCAGATATTGCAATTGATCCTGCGAATACAAATACGATGTACCTGGCAACTGGAGATAAATATGGTATCTACTGGCAGTACGAAACCATTGGACAGTACAGTGCAGGTGTTTTAAAATCAACAGACGGCGGTTTGACATGGAACCAGACAGGTTTAAATTATATACAGAATAACATAACAATCATTCAGCGACTCATAATGAATCCGTCGAATAGCAGCATGCTGTACGCTGCTACGAACAATGGGATCTATATCACATCCAACGGAGGTACAACCTGGACCCAGCAACTCACAGGAAAATTTTATGACATTGAGTTTTGTCCCAATACGCCGGCAACACTTTATTGCGGAGACAGCATCAGGACTTACAAAACAGTCAATGGTGGAACCAACTGGAATCCAATGCCAACTATAACTTCAACAGGCCGGACTTCAATTGCAGTTACACCTGCCAATCCAAACGTTGTTTTTGTCTGGTCTGAAGGCGGAAGTTTTTATTATTCTAATAACCTGGGAGTGTCATTTACAACACGTTCTGATCCTAATGGTGCAGCAGGCCCTTATGGTTATTATGATTATGTAATTGCAGTTTCTCCTATTGATGAAAATATTTTATTTGCCGGAGGCCTCAACGTGGCGCGAAGTACAAATGGTGGCACTGCATGGACAACTGTCAGTGACTGGGCCGGCTGGCCCAATTCAAATTATTCGCATGCCGATAACAAAGACCTGGTATTCGGTCCCGGTAGCAGCCAGATAATTTATTCTCTTAATGATGGAGGAATTTTCAAGTCGACAAACCAGGGAACTGCATGGACTGATCTCAGCAACGGAATTGACATCAAGCAATATTACCGCCTTGCCTGTTCTTACCAAAGTCCCGGAATCATTTATGCCGGTGCACAGGATAACGGAACGGACCGCGTGAACGGCGCCACCTCATATCAGGTAAATGGCGCCGATGGAGAAGAATGCCTCGTTGATTATGGCAATGAAAATATTGTGTTTGTATCTTCTCAGGGAGGATACTTTAGGAAATCAACAGATGGCGGAAATACATTCAACACGATGTCTGCCAGTGGCAGTGACTGGACTTCCCCAATCATCATGGACCGCAACTCGAATAACATCATGTACCTCGGTTCTACTGCTGTGCAAAAATCAACTGACACCGGCGATAGCTGGAGCGCGATTTCTCCATCGCAACCGGGGGCAATTTATTCACTTGAAGTTTCTTATTCAGCACCCAACACGATTTATGCAGCAACATTTGGCAATATCATCCGAACCACAAATGGCACCACATGGACTGACATTACAGGTTCATTGTCCGGCGTTCAGGCTGCCATTACAGGCATTGCCATCAGCAGCATTAACAATGATGTTGCATGGGTTACTTTCTCAGGCTATGCGGCCGGACAAAAAGTTTACCAGACCGACAATGGAGGTACTACCTGGTTCAATGTTTCAGGTACACTTCCGAATATTCCGGTGAACTGTATTGAATACCAGGACAACAGCACTGACATCCTTTACATTGGTACTGACTTTGGTGTGTTTTGGAAAGATGGCACCATGAATGACTGGCTGCCGTACAACACAAACCTTCCGAATGTTATCATCGATGAGCTTGAAGTTTATTATCCTACAAGCAAACTCCGCGCTGCTACTTATGGTAGGGGCTTGTGGGAAACTGACCTCGCCGTTTCAACTTTACTCGCCCTTGATTGCGGAGTCGGGGCCATCATTTCTCCTGCAGGAAATTCATGCGACACCACTTTTACTCCTGTGGTCAGGGTTTACAATTACGGAGTGGATACCCTTCATTCTTTTGTATTGCACTATTACCTCGATGCGCAATCCCAGCAAACCTATACATGGAACGGATCGCTGGCCTCTCTCGGACATGTTGACATAACATTGGCTTCATTTAATTTATCCGGAGGCTCACACACCTTTACTGCTTTCACCTCAGATCCTAATACTTTCAGCGATCAGAATCCGGGTAACGACAGCCGCACTTCATCTTTCAGTATTCTGTCAAATCCTTCTGTTGTTCAAGCGCCGATTACAGAAGGATTTGCAAATGCCGCATTCCCTCCTCCGGGTTGGACACTCGAAAACTCTAGCGGACTTTGGGTGCGTTCAAATACTGTAGGAGGATTCGGTTCTTCAACTGAGTCAGCAAGAGCCCAAATGTATTCGATCTCTGCCGGTGATGATAAGATAATCTCTGGGTATATCGATTTCACAAATCTGATTGCTCCGATTACGCTTTCATTTGATGTTGCGTATGCACAATATTCAACAGGGTATCATGATTCCCTAATCGTTGATCTTTATTCTGATTGTGATGCAGCCGGCACACGCGTGTACGCTAAAGGCGATGCGCTTTTATCTACTGCTCCAACCACCACCAACATTTTTGTGCCTACTTCTTCACAGTGGAGAAATGATGTTATCAATCTGGATTCTTATGCAGGTCATTCTGCTCTTGAAATCCGCATCATAGCGAAAACAGGTTATGGAAATGATCTTTACCTGGATAATATCAACATCAATGGCATCAACGTTGGAATTGGTGAAACAAATAATTTGGAGAATCACGTTTCTGTTTTTCCAAATCCCGCTTCAGGCAAAGCTTATGTGGAGGTGACTGCATCCCAAACGAAAAATGTTTCTATCAATGTTTTGGACTTGCTTGGAAACAGTATCACATCAATCAGTGATGCATCTTTCAACGGATTAAAACGTTATGAAATTGACCTCAGCAAATTATCTGCAGGAATTTATTTCATAAAAGTGGAAGCAGGGGACTTCCGGTCAACACAACGGATAAACGTAATCCGATAAGTTGTACGAATTAAGTTGTACGAATATCGAATGCATACGAATTTGCAAATCGTCGTGTGTTAATTTCTAATTCTCAATCCCTTCATTAGTAACGATTCGTTATTCGAAAATTCGCAACGTTTCGTTATTCGTACAATCGTAAATTCGCAACGTTTCGCTATTCGTACCACATTCGTACTTCGTACATTCGTAATCATTCGTTTTTCGTACCCATATGGCTGATAAAAAACAGGCTGCTCTCAGTTTTATTTTCATTACACTTTTAATTGATGTCATCGGATTGGGAATAATTATTCCTGTCATGCCGAAGCTCATCAGTGAAATGATGAATTGTACTTTCGCCGAAGCAGCAAAGTATGGCGGCTGGCTGATGTTCGCATATGCCATCATGCAATTTGTTTTCTCCCCTGTGCTTGGTAACCTCAGCGACCGTTATGGAAGAAGACCCATACTGTTAATTTCACTCTTCGGACTTGGCATCGATTACTTATTCCTTGCTTTGGCTCCATCCCTCGCATGGCTTTTCGTAGGGCGCGTCATTGCCGGTATATGTGGCGCAAGTTTTACCACCGGTCAGGCTTACATTGCCGATATCAGTCCGCCCGAAAAACGTGCACAGAATTTCGGATTGATCGGCGTTGCTTTTGGTCTGGGTTTTATCATCGGTCCTGTCATCGGCGGTTTGCTCGGACTGTTTGGTCCGCGCATTCCATTCATTGCCGCCGCTGCACTATCATTACTAAATGTACTCTACGGATATTTTGTCTTGCCTGAATCGCTCAGCAAAGAAAATAGGAGAAAGTTTGAATGGAAGCGCGCAAATCCTGTCGGCTCGCTCGCAGCACTCAGGCGCTATCCCATTATTTCAGGACTGGTAATTTCGTTTGTGTGTGTTTACATCGCAGCACATTCAGTGCAAAGTACATGGTCATTCTTCACCATGGAAGTGATGAAGTGGAATGAAGCAATGGTCGGTTATTCCCTGGGCTTTGTAGGAATCATGATCGCCCTCGTGCAGGGAGGATTAATCCGCATCATCATTCCGAAGATAGGGCAAAAGCGTTCTGTCTATTTCGGATTGGTATTGTATGGAATCGGTTTGGTGCTATTCGCTTTTGCAAGCAGGGGATGGATGATGTTTGCTTTTATCATTCCATATTGCCTCGGCGGCATCTGCGGACCGGCATTGCAATCCATCATCTCCTCGCAGGTTCCTTCCAACGAACAGGGCGAGTTGCAGGGTGCCCTCACAAGTCTGATAAGTGTTACTTCCATCGCCGGCCCTCCGTTGATGACAAACCTTTTTTCTTTTTTCACCAGCGGGAAAGCTCCTGTTTATTTTCCCGGAGCTGCTTTTATGGCAGGTGCATTTCTGGTGTTGCTAAGTCTGCTGTTTGCAATGCGTACGTTAACGGGGTATGTGCATGCGCATGAGCCGGTGGTGGTGAAGGAATAGCAAGCTTTTTATATCGAACAGAAGATCATTGAATATCGAATCATGAAAGGAACAGCCCAGGGATTTCAACTTCATCATTCATAATTCCTTGTTCGATATTCACTATTCCTTTTCTTCGGCTTTAGTTTAAATCTTACACAACCACTCCGCCGCCTTCTCCAGCGTCTCATTCGTTTTCGCAAAACAAAACCGCAACACTTTTTGATCAGGTGGCTGATGGTAAAAAACAGAAACCGGTATCGAAGCCACTTTGTATTCCCGTGTAATACGGATCGCAAAGTCAGTGTCTTTTTCATCGGTGATGCTGCTGTAATCAAGCAGTTGGAAATACGATCCCGATGCGGGCTTCAGTTTAAAGCGTGATCCCTTCACCACAGTATTAAAGAAGTTTCTTTTCTCTGCGTAAAATTCAGGTAGTTCAAGATAATCATTGCTGCTTTTGATGTATTCCGCCAGCGCATATTGTATCGGAGTGTTGGCGCTGAATACATTGAACTGGTGCACCTTCCTGAATTCAGCCATCAGGTTGGCTGGCGCAAAACAATATCCGAGTTTCCATCCCGTAGTATGATAGGTTTTTCCAAATGAGAATATCACAAAACTTCTTTCCGCAAGTTTCGGATAACGCATCACGCTTTCATGCTTCAGCCCGTCAAAAATGATGTGCTCATATACTTCATCGCTGATAATTAGGATTTCAGTTCCTTCTGTGATCGCTTGCAGTTCCATCATGTCTTCTGCCGTCATCACACTGCCCGTCGGATTGTGGGGCGTGTTGATCATGATCATCTTTGTTCGTTGTGAAAGCAATCCGCGCACCTGACTCCAGTCAATTTTAAAATCCGGGCTTTTTACCTGCGCGCATTTTACAATTCCGCCATGCATTTCTATCGCAGGAATGTAACTGTCATAAGCAGGTTCTATGATGATCACTTCATCGCCTTTGTTGATTACTGAAGCGATCGCAGTATACAATGCCTGTGTACCGCCGCTGGTGATCGTTATTTCTGTATCAGGTGAATAGAGTGCACCATAAAGTGCTGATGCCTTTTCGCAGAGTAATTCCCTGAGTGCCATGATTCCCTGCATGGGCGCATACTGGTTGAATCCTTTTTTCATCTGCTCATAAACAAGCGAAATAAGTTTTTCAGATGCCGGAAAATTCGGAAATCCCTGGCTCAGGTTGATCGCTCCGGTTTCATTGGCCAGTCCACTCATGATCGTGAAAATGGTGGTGCCCACATTCGGAAGTTTTGATTTGACTTTATTCGGGTATTGAGGCATCCTGCAAATGTATGGGTTCGAAGTTGTAACAAAAACCGGATCCCCTTTGTTTGATTGTATTGGTTTGTTTTTTGTCTGAATAATTCCATTCGTTGTCTCGCCTAAATATGAGGCAAAGTGAATGAAATAGAATTGCTTCTCTATTTGTCCTGATTTCTCGGTAGTGCCTCAGTTTGAGAATAAGGATGAAAATTTTTTTAATATCTGTGAATCTGTGGCAATCATTTTTTTACAATGCGTTATTTTCAAAAATCCAGCTTACCTGACTTATCAAACCAGACTTTTATTGAATTGTGAAATGCTCAGGAAACATCCAGTATTACTCCCTTTTTTTTAAAAAAAAATAAGAAATGTAAGAGATAACTAAAGATTTACCTTTGATGAAACTTATTTCTGAAACTATACATTATTAATTCGTTGAACAGATATTGAATCCGGATAGAAATCAGGGAGACATTTAGCAAACAATGTAGGGATTTATATGTTCGCTGATAGCATCCGAAATAATTGGGATATGACTGAAAAAAGTAATTTACGTTTTGCAATCATCGGTTGCGGTCGCATCGCAGAAAGGCATGCTGAGCACATCGAACATTTGGCTCAGCTTGTTGCCGTTTGCGACAATAAAACTGATCGTGCGAAAATGTTTGGTGACAAACACAATTGCGCTCATTTCAATTCGGTGGATGAAATGTTGGCTGCGGTAAAAAACATTGATATCATAAGCGTCTGCAGCCCGAATGGTTTGCATGCAGAACACAGCATCAAAGCGCTCAATGCGGGTTTTAGCGTCCTTTGCGAAAAACCTATGGCTACTTCATCGAGAGACTGTGAACGCATGATGCAGACTGCAGAAAAAGCAAACAAGCGTCTGTTTGTCATCAAGCAAAACCGTTTTAATCCACCCCTTGCAAAATTGAAAGAGATCGTGGATGAAGGCCGCCTCGGAAAAATATTAAGCGTTCAACTGAATTGTTTCTGGAACAGAAATGATGAATACTATTCTAAAAGCGACTGGAAAGGAAAAAAAATCCTTGATGGCGGAACACTCTTTACACAGTATAGTCACTTCGTGGATCTCCTTTACTGGATCGTTGGTGATGTTAAAAATGTACATGCCTTTACAGGTAACTTCATGCACAAGCACAATGTGGAGTTTGAAGATACCGGAGCCGTCATACTTGAATTTTATTCCGGCACCATCGGCACCATCAATTATACGGTGAATAGCTACAAAAAGAACATGGAAGGTTCAATCACCATTTTTGGCGAAAAAGGTACAATCAAGGTGGGCGGACAATACCTCAATGTGCTTGAATACCAGAATATTGAAGGTTATGAGATCAAAGACCTTCCTGAGTCCCGGCAGGCCAATGACTATGGCTTTTACCAGGGTAGTATGAGTAACCACGATAAGGTATATGAAAACGTAATTGATGTTTTCAGCAACAACGCTGCTGTTACAACAAGTGCCCTTGACGGATTGAAGGTCACGCAGATCATCGAAAAAATTTATCTGGCAGCTAACAAATAGAGTGCTTCTTCCCGGCATTTTTCTTTCAGGTAATTGAACAATTTTCCTGTTCCTGCGTATCAGAATTTTATGGAGTTGAACAGTCCTCTCATTAAGGATATTTCTATCAGAAATGTTTCCTTCGGAAAAAATGTTTTGGTTATTCAGCCTTCGAACATTTATGAATGTACAATCGGTGACGATTGCTTCATCGGACCATTCGTTGAAATTCAGAAAGGCGTTACGATAGGAAATAAAACAAGGATCCAGAGCCATGCTTTCATCTGTGAGTTGGTATCGATCGGGAACAACTGTTTCATTTCTCATGGTGCAATGTTTATCAATGACTTATTCGTTGAAGGTGGTCCGGCCGGAGGAAAAAAAGAACTGTGGAGAAGTACAAAGATCGGAAACCATGTTTCAATCGGAACCAATGCAACCATACTTCCTGTTTCCATCTGCGACCATGTTGTAGTCGGCGCCGGAAGCGTAGTAACAAAAGACATCACTGAACCCGGAATTTATGCCGGCAATCCGGCGAAAAAAATAAGAGAACTGAAAAAATGATAGACCTCAACGTAAAAATGCAGGTGCCGTTTGTCGACTTGCGCGCACAATACCATTCTCTCAAGAAAGAAATTGACAATGCGATTTTTTCTGTAATCGAAGAAAGCGAATTCATCAAAGGAAAATATGTCTCAGCATTTGAAAAGGAGTTTGCTGCGGCCTATGGCGTTAAGCACTGCATCGGTGTTGCTAACGGTACTGATGCAATTTATATTCTCTTAAAGATGCTTGGTATCGGAGAAGGTGACGAAGTCATCACAGTTGCAAATAGCTGGATATCCACATCTGAAACTATTACTCAGGCCGGCGCTCGGGTGGTATTTATAGATACTGAACCTGATTTTTTCAGCATCGATGTTTCTAAAATTGAAGAAAAAATTACCCTGCGAACAAAAGCAATTATTCCGGTTCATTTATACGGTCAACCGGCCGAAGTAGATAAAGTAAAAGCGATTTGTGAAAAACACAAGCTGATCATGATCGAAGATTGTTCACAGGCGCATTTTGCTGAGATCAATGGACAAACCATCGGCACTTTCGGACTGGCCTCTACTTTTAGTTTTTACCCCGGGAAAAATTTAGGTGCTTACGGCGATGCTGGTGCTATAATTACCAATGATGATGACCTTGCACGCAAGGTGCGAATGTATTCCAACCACGGAGCACTCGTAAAACACCAGCATGAAATGGAAGGAATCAATAGCCGTCTTGATGGTATGCATGCAGCCATCCTCAGCGTGAAACTTCCGCATATTAAAAAGTGGAATGAGTTGCGCCTTAAGAATGCACTTTACCTGAACGAAAAACTGGCCGGCATAAAGGGAATTGAAATACCGAAGATCAGAAAGGGATCAACCCACATTTTTCATCTTTATGTGATGAAAACAGAGAGACGGGATGAATTGCAAAAATACCTTAAAGAAAAAGGAATTGAAACGGCAATCCATTATCCAACACCTCTGCCATTACTCCCTGCTTACAAATACCTCGGTCAGTCAGAAAATGATTTTCCGGTTACTTCGCAGAATCAAAAAAAGATCCTTTCTCTTCCAATGTTTCCTGAGCTCAGCAAGGAACAAATGGATTACGTCGCTGATTGCCTCACGAAATTTTATTTATAAATTGCCGGTATGGCGAAGAAGAAAGTTCTCATATTGGGTAAACTGCCCCCGCCTTATATGGGTCCGGCAATTGCCACGGAGATCATTTTAAATTCTTCCCTGAAGAATAATTTTAAAATAATCCACCTCAATACCAAGGTTAACGAAACATTGACAGGTATCGGTGAATTCAGTTTCAAAAAGATTTTCATGAGTTATTCGCTTTACTGGCAAATGATAAAGATTATGATTCGCCAAAAGCCTCACATGATCCTGATCCCGTTCAGCCAGGATACTGTTCCGTTTATTAAAGACTCCATTTTTATCTTCATTGCTAAACTCTTCAGAGGCAAAGTTTTGCTGCACCTCCGCGGAAGCAATTTGCAAAACTGGCTTGTTCATTCTTCGGGTATCACACGTTGGTTCGTAAAGAAGATGTTTCAAGTCTCTGATGGAGTAATCGTCCTTGGAAATAACCTTCGTTATTTATTCAAAAACTATTTTCAGGATGAAAAAATTTTTGTTGTCCCCAATGGATGTAATTACAATCTGCCTGTTATCAATAAAACAACTGATGCCATCGTGCATATTCTTTATCTCGCCAATTTGCAGGCCTCAAAGGGGATAGAGGACGTACTTCTTGCACTGGCAGAACTTAAGAGGCAAAATGTTGAAGGATTTGAACTTACTGTTATCGGTATGTGGCGAAATGAGGAATTCAAGATCAAATGCCTGAAGATGATTGATGAATTCCAACTGCCTGTAACAGTTTTTCCTCCCAAAAGCGGAAATGAAAAGATGGCCGCTATGTGTTCTTCTGATATCTTTGTCTTCACGCCAAGAGAGCCGGAAGGTCATCCCTGGGTAATTGTGGAAGCACTTGCCTGTGGACTGCCGGTCATCTCAACCGACCAGGGAGCAATAGTGGAATCAGTTCTCGATGGAAGAAACGGATTTATTGTAAAGAAAAATGCACCGGCTGAAATTGCAGAAAAAATTAAACTGCTAATGAAAAATGATGACCTTCGAAAACGGATGGGTGCGGTGAGCCGGAAACACTATGAGGACAATTTTACAGAGGAGAAAATGGTAGAACGCCTTACCGGTACTTTTAATAAAGTGATCGAATAATAAAATGGAACAGCTAACTCAAAACCTGAAGAGCGGAGAGATGAAAATTCTCGAAGTGCCTTATCCTGCACTTAATGCCGGAATGATAATGGTGCGCAATCAGTATTCATTGATCAGCGCTGGTACCGAAGGGAAATCAGTTAAAGATGCCCGCCTCAGTTTGATTGGTAAAGCACGTGCGCGAAAAGACGAAGTAAAAAAAGTGATTGATGCCGCCCGTACTTTTGGAATTAAGGATACTTACCGCATGGTCATGAACAGGCTGGATGCACCTTCACCGCTGGGTTATAGCTGTGCCGGTGTTGTCATTGCCGTTGCTTCCGACGTATCAGAATTTAAAATTGGTGATCGTGTGGCTTGCGGAGGCTCTTCTGCAAACCACGCTGAAGTTATTGCCCTGCCCAAAAACCTTTGCGTAAAACTTCCCGATGCTGTTTCATTTGAACAGGCATCCTTTACAACGCTTGGTGCTATTGCAATGCAAGGGGTCAGACAAGCTGATTTACGCATAGGAGAAAACGCCGTCGTCATTGGACTGGGGTTGCTCGGTCAGCTTACAATGCAGATCCTGAATGCCGGCGGGATAAAAGCCGTTGGAATTGACATTGATGGAAAACAGGTGGCAACAGCAATAAAGAATGGATTGAAAAATTGCTTCGAACGCTCCCGTGACGATATCGAACAGATTATTTTTAACCTTACCAACGGATATGGCTGCGACGCCGTGATCATCACCGCCGCAACTTCTTCTTCTGATCCTGTTGAGCTTGCGGGCGCAATTGCCAGGCGCAAAGCGAAGGTCGTTGTCGTTGGCGCTGTTCCAACCGGCTTCAGCCGCAAAAACTATTATAACAAAGAGCTTGAAATGAGAATGTCCTGCTCTTATGGTCCCGGCCGGTACGATCCCGAATACGAAGAGGGTGGCATAGATTATCCTTATGAGTTCGTGCGCTGGACGGAAAACAGGAACATGCAGTCATTCGTCGAATTGCTTGGAGAAGGAA
Organism: uncultured Flavobacteriales bacterium; assembly: GCA_964356415.1. GTDB lineage: Bacteria > Bacteroidota > Bacteroidia > AKYH767-A > 2013-40CM-41-45 > JAPLDB01. Next base: position 18,422 of record CAYHHK010000017.1, on the reverse strand, counting down.
AAGTAAATGTCGATGTCCTCACTTCTCATGTTTTTGATTTCCTCAAAGCACCGGATGCATACCAGATGATCCTCGACAGAAGCGAACCTTTCACGGGAATTCTATTGAAGTATGATGACTCAAAAGAGCTGAAGAAAAGAGTGCAGGTAACAGCTGGAACAGTTGCTGCAGCGAGTACAAATATAGGACTCATTGGAGCAGGATCTTTCGGACAGAATTTTCTGATCCCTGCTTTAAAAGACCATGCAAAATTTATCGGCGTGGCTACTTCGCGTTCTAACAATGCAAGAAACATTGCTGACAAATACGGTTTCAATTACTGTACAGGAAATGCTGCTGAAATTATTGCCGATCCTGCGATCACAACAATCTTCATCGCAACCAGGCACAATACACATGCTGAATATGTTATGGAAGCAATAAAGGCTGGAAAAAATGTTTTTGTTGAAAAGCCTTTGTGCATGAATGAAAACGAGCTGGAAGAAATTAAGAACCAATATACAAAATCTCATGTTGGGGTAATGGTCGGCTTTAACAGACGGTTCGCTCCTCTTATTCAGCAGATGAAAAAAGCAATGAATGATGCCTCCCCAAAGGCAATCAATTACCGTATAAACGCCGGTATCGTTCCGCCTGATCACTGGGTGCATGATCCCGCTGTTGGTGGCGGAAGGATTATTGGCGAAGCCTGCCACTTTATTGACCTCTGTATGTTCGTGGCAGGTGCAACAATCACATCAGTATCTGCGAAGTCAATGAACGACCCGCATTCTCTCACCGATACCGTTGCAATCAGTCTTCAATTTGCCAATGGAAGTATTGCAAATATCTCTTACTTTAGTAATGGTAACAAAAATTTGCCGAAAGAACACCTGGAAGTTTTTTCCGGTGGTGTTGTTAGCGTCATGGAGGATTTTAAATCGTTGACGGTATTTGGCAAAACGAAAAAAGAAACTTCCGGCACACAGGATAAAGGACACAAAGCCGAAGTTGCTGCATTCATGCATGCGATTAAAAATGGAAGCCCTGCGCCAATCTCCTTTGATGACCTGTATACCTCCACCCTTGCTACTTTAAAAGTGCTGGAATCAATTGCCCGCGCCGGTGAAGTCATTCATTTATGAGCACCGAATTCACTTCTTCAATTGAAATTTCAATCAAGTGTACTTAAAGTACAATCCGAAATTCGCATTGGTTCGTAAATTCGTATCCTTTCGTTATTCGTACCTTCATGCTGATTCGTATTTCGTACATTCGTAATGATTAGTATTTAGTACATTCGTAATAATTAGTATTT
>CAYHHK010000017.1:5213-17025 GCA_964356415.1 uncultured Flavobacteriales bacterium | reverse complement strand
ATTAGTATTTAGTACATTCGTAATAATTAGTATTTAGTACATTCGTAATGATTAGTATTTAGTACATGGACAAATACACTGAAGCTCTTTCCTCCCTCAAAAATTATATTGAAAAGGAAGAATACCGTGGCTATGATCCTTACGATACGCTGAATTCATTTTTACCATTCGGACTTTTTGGAAAGTGGGGAAAGGTGATCGCCATCCAACTGCAGAAAAGAAATCCTGTAAACATCAGACCAATCATTGGAATTAAGAAAGAGATAAACCCAAAGGCAATGGGTTTGTTTCTTCATAGTTATTCTTTATTGCAGCGCGGCAGCGAAACAGATGTTTGCAGGAAGCAAATGAAATTCATCTTTGAATGGCTTCAGAACAATTATACAAAGGGTTATAGCGGGCATTGCTGGGGATATAACTTTGTGTGGGCAAGTACTCAGAAAACGCTGCAGAGATTTCACCCCTCCATCGTAGTGACATCATTTATTTGCAAGGGCATCTATGAATACTATCTCACCACCAAAGATGAAAAGGCAGTTGAACTGCTTAAAAGTGCATCAAAGTATATCCTCGTAGATCTCCCGGTAACTGAAACAAAAGATGGAATTTGCTTTGCATACACTGATGTCATGAAGGACTGCTGTTACAATGCAGGAATGCTGGGAGCAGAGGTTCTTGCCAAACTTTATTCTATTACCGGAGAAATGCATTTGAAAGATCTTGCCTTGCGTGCTGCTGATTTTCTGGTGGCGCACCAGCATGATGACGGGCATTGGAATTATCACATCGACCCGGCTACAGGGAGGGAGAAAATACAAATTGACTTCCATCAGGGTTACGTAATAGATTCATTGGTGGAAGTTGCCAAATATTGCGACCCTCACAATGAAAAGTACAAGGATGCTGTTAGAAAAGGACTGATCTTTTACCGCAATGAGCAATTTACCAATGATGGCAGATCTCTTTGGAGAATTCCGAAAAAATACCCTGTTGAAATTCACAATCAGGCGCAGGGAATCATCACTTTTACCAGACACAGAAAAGCATTTCCTGAATATTTTCCTTTTGCCAAAACCATCGCTGACTTTACAATTGAAAACATGCGCGATAAGAAGTTCGGATTTTTCTATTACAGGTTGTTGCCCGCCTACAAAAACAAAATTCCCTTCATGCGCTGGAGCGAAGCATGGATGATGCTTGCCCTTACTGAATTAATTTCTGCAGAGAAACAGATTCATTGATAATATACAGGACATCACAGGGCAATTACATATAATGGATTTCTATATGTTCTATCTGTCGACAAAATCAGACATTCTGCTTCATCATCTGAATAAATGGTTATGTCTCAATTTCATTCGCCGAGACTCTTCTCTCGCACCCATTGTTTTAGGACGCCCCGAAACTTTGGGGGGAATGACCTACTTAAGCGATCATAAAAGGGAGATTACAGAATGCTGCCTGAAATCGACAAGCTTCATCTCCCACTATTATCCATAATGGCTGTCATCCCGATCTCGCCCAAATCTTTAAGGGCGAGAGAGGGATCTTTCAAACTGTACCATTACCATTTCTTTTAAATTAAGCATCTGTCAATTTTTTTTTGTTGCCTGCGCAATGATCGAAATAGTACTTTCGCCCAACACCAAGCAACTGAATGCAATACCTCTTTTACCTCGGACATCCGGCACATTTTCATCTTTTTAAAAATGTGATCCAACGGCTGAAAAATGCCGGTCATGATACAAAGGTGCTGATTAAGAAAAAAGATATTCTTGAAAGCCTGTTGAAAGACAGTGGCTGGGAGTACACCAACATCATGCAGGGAGACAGGGGCGACAGCAAATGGCAGATTGCTCTTGGTCTTATAAAAAGGGATTGGGCGATCTTGAAGATTGCTCGTTCCTTTAAGCCTGATCTGATGATTGGTACTTCAACTGAACTGAACCAGGTTGGTAAGTTGCTCGGAATTCCCAGTATCAATGTCAATGAAGATGATGCTGCGGCAGTACCGTTGTTTGCAAAATTGGGCTATCCCTTTGCCACAAGGATCCTTGCTCCTGAATGTTGTGATTGCGGGAAGTGGAATTATAAAAAAATCGCTCACAAAAGCTACCATGAACTCGCATACCTGCATCCAAATCATTTTATACCTGATAGGTCAGTGGTTGGAAAGTATAATCTTGGTGAAAGATATTATATTTTAAGGTTTGCACAACTCACTGCACACCACGATGCAGGTAAAAAAGGGATCAGTGCTGATATAGCAGACAGAATCATATCGCTGCTTGCCCCTTCCGGAAATGTATTCATCACCAGTGAAAGAAAACTGGAACCTCAGTTTGAAAAATACAGGATAGCAATCCCACCCCTTGAAATACACAATGCATTGTATTTCGCTACCATGTACATTGGCGATAGTCAAACCATGGCTGCAGAGGCGGCTGTGCTTGGAACACCTTCCATTCGTTTCAATGACTTTGTTGGTGAACTTGCTTACCTGACGGAACTTGAACAAAAGTTCGGATTAACATTTGGTATCAGAGCGGATGATCCGGAAAAGTTGTTTGGTAAAATTGCGGAAGTGCTGACGATCGCTGATGTTAAAAATAAGTGGTTAGAAAAACGGAAATTGATGCTAAATGAAAGAGGCGATCTCACCGAAATCATGTTCGATCTGTTCGTGAATTTTCATCGAATTACTTCAAAACAATAATGTTTCTGATATAACAATTATGTAAATCTCCAAACCATAACCCTTTTTATTACAATTTTGATTTTTTTTGTCACTTTTCGGGCTTGTTTCTGCAAATTCTTCAGTAAAAATGAAGACCATAAATTTTTTTTGTGATTGATAAATAAGAGGTTAAATTCGTGCCCTGATTAATTATCTGGGATTGAAAGAAGATTTTCTGCGAAATTTTCTCTCTTTTATCAACTTAACTAAATTTGAAATAATATTCATAATCATTCTACTTGACTTTGGATGAATTATGAATTATATTCGCATTGTTAATCTAATATCAATGCGAAAATCAACTAGATTTGTATAAAAAAGGGTGTTTTCGTTCTCAAGGGGGAGAGGATTGAAAAATGAAAAAAAATTACAAGGCATTATTATATTCAAAATTTGCACAAGGATCAGCTCCAATTGCCGGTTCTCTTGCCGCTTCTTTAAAGTCCGGCCATTCCTACCATAACAGAACGCACAAAAAAAGATATTCCAAGCCAAATTTGCACAAAATTGGCGGAATGGAGGAGGAAGTTCATCGATTTGTAACAAACCATGTCAACCTCAACGACAAAAGTACTGTCATCCTGCGTACCCGCACAAAAGATACTATTACACATCTTTCAAAGGACCTTTCTGCCCTTGTAAACCTCAAAAAGGTGAATGATGTTAGGTGGGTCAATAAATTCTTCGAAGAGGTGAACGGTCATTTAATTGATGGTGCTTTATTCATCGGAGTTGTTGAAGTAAGTGAACAACGAAAGTCAAGAATTTATAAAAAATTTCCAAAGGGAATTGCCTCATTTTTATATACATTAGATTTTGTCCTCAGGAGGGTGCTTCCAAAACTTTCATTCTCAAAAGGGCTTTACTTTCTTGTTACTGATGGACGCCGCCGCGTAATGTCAAAGGCTGAAGTGCTCGGACGACTCGTTGCCTGCGGATTCGACATTGTGGACATAAAGAACCTGAATGGGTCTCTTTATTTCGTTGCCAAAAAAGTAAAAGAGCCTGCATATGACCTGAACCCTTCTTATGGTCCGCTGTTTAAAATGAGAAGGATCGGAAAAAATGGCAAGATTATTCAGGTATATAAGTTCAGAACCATGCATCCTTATTCTGAATACCTCCAGGATTATATCATTCGCACAAACGGATACCGGGATATTGGAAAACCTGCAGATGATTTCAGGATCACCACCTGGGGTAAATTCCTGAGGAAGTACTGGCTCGATGAATTGCCTCAACTCATTAACGTGGCAAGAGGAGAAATGAAAATTGTCGGCATCAGGCCTATCAGCAACCGTTTCCTCAATGAATTTCCTGAGGACATTAAAGCACTTCGACTGAAACAAAAACCGGGTTGTGTTCCGGCATATGTGTCATTGCTCAAGCAAAGTGTTGACGGTTTCATCGAAGCCGAAACGATTTACCTCAAAGAAAAAGTTCAGCATCCCTATACAACTGATCTCAAATACTTTTACAAGGCGCTTTACAATATCCTTTCCAATAAGATCCGAAGCGCGTAAAATTATCTATTGCTGCTATCGCATAGTTTAATCTAATCCCAACGATTTTCCCGAATTTTATCTGATGCCCCTTTCCCGGCGGCGTGCTGAAATTTTTTATGCCTAACCATTTCGTGTGTTGATCAGTTCTAAAAATCCCCCTCTGCGTTCTGGATTCACAAACAAATGTTTTTTTTGTAGCGGAAGTGTAAAATCCCCATTCAGAACGAAAATTTTGCCTTCCGCAATATGATGTTTAGGTCATGTGTCATTCCGAGCCGTCCCGAAACGTCGGGAGCGGAGAGGAATCTGTTAGCAAGAAAAATGATTAGCCTGCAAAGGGAATGACCAGTTCTATAAATCCATGTCTGCTTTCGGAAGACTTATGCGAATGTTCTTTTGGCGGAAGTTTAGTTTGCTCATTCACAACGGAAATTCTGCCTTCCGCAATATGTGTTTATTCCCGTTGTCATTCCGAACCGCCAACGGCGGAGAGGAATCCTTCAAACAATTGCCAATTTTCTTCTTGCTTTCTTCAGGCAATAAAAAATGTATTATTGCAGTAGATAAATTGTCTTCAGCATGAAACAAAAGTTTACTGCCTCATTTTTAATTTTCTTTTTTACTACGTTCATCTTTAGGGCAAACGCCCAGGAAGTCTATCAGCATATTTCCCATACTGATATCTATCATTTCCTCGATGAACTGGCAAGTTCGAAACTGATAGAAATAAATTCAGCAGTCAAGCCTTATGCAAGAATTTTTATTGCGGAGAAATTGCAGCAGGCAACAGAAAAAAAAGATCAGCTGAACAAGCGTCAGCAAGGAGATCTTGATTTTTACCTGCGCGACTACAACAAAGAGCTGATGCCCGATAAAAATTTTAAACGCAGATATGACCTTTTTTATTTCAAAGATTCTTTATTCTCCTTTTCCTTGAATCCCATTCTTGGCGTAAATTATTTTACCAATGACTCAGGACATTTTTACCACAGGTGGAATGGTGCTGAGGCACATGGTTACATCGGCAAAAATTTCGGAATCTATGCCAGTCTCCGCGACAACCATGAATCCATAAAACTTTCTGATCCAAACTACCTCAACCAAACTACCGGAGCTGATTACAAAGGAGAAAAGCTGGGAGGCGACTACAGTGAAATGCGCGGTGGTATTACCTACACATGGAAATGGGGAAGCTTTGGAGCGATAAAAGACCATTTTGTGTGGGGAGACAATGAACATGGTTCTAATATTTTTTCAGGACGTACTCCCTCATTTGCCCACCTGCATCTTCATTTGAAACCGGCGCGCTGGCTTGATTTTAACTACATCCATGGATGGTTGGTCAGCAATGTAATTGACAGCGCGAAAAATTATTATGTCAATGGTTCATTGAACAGGCAGGCCTTTCGACCAAAGTATGTCGCCGCCAATCTTGCTACCGTTACGATTGTAAAAGGATTGAATGTTTCAATCGGCAATTCAATCGTTTACAGCGATCAGAATGTAAACCTTGCTTACTTAATTCCCATTTTCTTTTACAAGTCTGTTGACCATTCTCAGACGAGCACCGGGGCTGATGAGCTTGGACAAAACGCGCAAATGTTTTTTAATATCTCATCGCGTAACATTAAAAATGTTCATATCTATCTGGCAGGTTTTATCGATGAAATTTCATTCAGCAATGCACTGGATGAAAAGGAACAATCAAATATCATCAGCGGAAAAATTGGCATGAAGATCAGTAACCTGTTGCATAAAAATGTATTTATAACGGCTGAATATACACGCACAAATCCCATTACCTACAGACATTATGTGACAACAACTACTTTTGAATCAAACGGATACAACATGGGAAATTACCTCGGAGACAATTCCCATGAAGGTTATATTGCAATCGGATATAAACCGCTCCCTCGGCTTTCCATAGAGGCGTCTTTTAATAAGGCACAGAAGGGCATTGAGTATTATTATGATGGACATCCCGGGGGCAACGGCAAAGGGTTGCCTTTTATCGACCGTGTTTACTGGCAGTCAACAAATACTGCTTTAAAAATTCAATACCAGTTGGTGAATGATGTTTACGCCTCGCTAACGGCTATTAACAGTAATAATGAAGGCATCATGGATGAATTGTACAACATGCCATACCTCACAGGAAAACAAACTACAATCGGCGTATGCGTGAACGTTGGATTCTGAAATTCGCTTTTTCCGGTTTCATCGTAATTTATTTTACTTTTGATCTCTCAAACAAACTCAACTGAAAAAGTATGAAAAAAATAATCTTACTCTCAGCAATCATCGGTTTTGGTATTTGTGCTTTCGCCGGGCAGCCTTTGTTGTCAGATGCACTTAACAATAAAAAAGTGCATAAGGATGCATTACCTACAATTCATGTCAATGATGCCCTTCAGTCGTCACCTTTTTTTTCTGAAGATTTTTCTGCCGGTATTCCTGCCGGCTGGACGAATGTGGATAACAGCGGTAACAATGTATTATGGCGTACTACCTCAACAGGGGCTCTCAACACTACCACTCCGGTTGATGAACAATTGAATCCTGCCGGAACATCAGCCTCCAACGGTTACCTGATACTCGACAGTGATTCTGCCGGAAGCGTCATCGAGAATACAGACCTTACCACTGTTGCCATTAACTGCAGCGGACACAGTACTGTTCATCTTATATTCAATGAATACTTTGCTCAGTATGGTTCTTCTACAGGTAAGGTAAAGGTGAGCAATGATAATGTTACCTGGGTCCCTGTCCACAATGCTGAAACAGGGCTCGGTCCTGATTCAGGTACTGCCAATCCTTATACACTCGATTTCGACATCAGTGCTACCGCTGCCAATCAGTCCACTGTGTATTTGCGATTCACCTACACGGGTGACAATGATTACTGGTGGTTTGTTGATGATGTGCAGTTGGTTGAGCCATCAGCAACTGATCTTGCTGTGTTCTCAATTGAGAAACCGGATGAGGAATATACTAAAATCCCGCTGACGCAGGCAACGGAGCTTACATTATCGGCTGTTGTAAAAAACACCGGCCTTTCTGCATCGGGTGGAGGCACTGCTTTGCTCGAGCTTGTTGATGCAGGTAGCGCCCTTACAGTTTTCAGCGAGGTGGTTAATTTAAACACACTTGCTCCCGGTGGAACCCAAACGGTTTACCCTTCATTGGCATTTGCACCTCCTGCCGCTGCTATGTATAAATCCAGGGTAACGGTCTCTGTAGCAGGTGACGGTAATGCAGCAAATAATAGTCTTGAATCTGATCAGCTCGAAATTTCTGATTCAGTGTATCAAAGAGACGATGAAGTATTTGCCGGTGTGCAGCCGATTGGTTTTGGACCGGGTGCTGATGGCACTGCAGGACAAAGTTTCATGGTGCATGCTGAAGGAGATATTTCTTCCGTTACCTTTTTTCTGAAAGACACATTTAGTTTTGGTGCATCAGGTACTCCGTTATATTTTACCGTGCATCCGCAATTGAATGCTACCAATGCTCCGGATGGTGCTACTGTTTTGGGTACGACCGATACACTGATGTTGTTTGACGGAATGATTCCCATGGGCGGAGGATACTACACACTTCACCTCAATGGCGGTGTTCATGTTATACCGGGATTGTATTTTATCGGGTTTCATGAGGTTGACGGGTTGATCCCAATGGGATACAGCAACAATATTATTACACCTAATGCAGTATGGGCATATGCATCTTCAATGGGATGGTTCAAGCCCGAGGATTTCGGTTTTTATCTTTCTTACATGATACGTGCGAACTTCGGTATGTTGCCTGATGCTGTAACTGAGATCCGGAGTAAAGAATCGATGTTCGTTTATCCGAATCCTTCTGCTGGTGTTTTTGCGATTCGGTTTGATAAGCAAGATGGTGCGAAGGATGTAGTGGTGTTTAATGCGCTTGGCGAATTGGTTTATCAGAATAAATTTGTTGCTGTTGCGAATGGGGTGGTTGATCTCTCTCAACTTTCAAATGGTGTTTATTCTGTTTGTGTAAGCCAGGGGAATCAATCTGTAAATAAATTGGTTTCTGTTTTGCGGCACTAATTTATTAATGAGACTTGGTTATTAAATGTGCAAAGCACGCGCTAATCGCGTACGCTAAAGCTTCAGCGACAGCGTGCGGTGGCGCAAAGCCTTAGTCGAATTAATCCCGTCACGATCCCAATCCCGAAACTTCGGGACGGGACGAAAAAATTATATTCAAATTGATGCCGCAGCGCTCTGTCCAAAGGACTCCTTTCGGAGCTTCGTGGTTATTCATTCGGGCCCGCCAAATTATTTTAATGGTTGGTCATAATTATTTTGCGGATAATATTATTGGTGTTACATTCACACGCTCTAAAAGCAACTCATTACATAATTATTTACAAGGTCATGAAAAAAATCTATCTCATCATTTCTATCGCGTTGGTTTGCATTTCTGCATCTGCACAGTTTGCTGAGAACTGGTCAAAGCAATATCAAACAACCACCAGTTCAAATTTTTCTAATGAAGGAAGAAAAGTTGTAAGTGATGCAAACAGTAACGTCTTCGTATTGGGAGATTACAGTTCTGATAATGATTCAGCGGGTCATCATGTTTCTACAACCCAATACTCCGTACGAATTCATAAATATAATTTTCAGGGTAATTTGCTTACCTGGGCTTATATTCCTGTAAATGGACTTATCAATAACGGATACGATAACAAAAGCGGATTTGGTCTTGAGTTGGATGCATCAGGAAATGTTTATGTCGGATACTCTATTCTGAATGCAGCCGGAAATTTTGATGTGGTGATTGCAAACTATTCAAACAACCTCGTAAAAAACTGGGCCAAATCATATTCTACAGGGAATAATGATGCAGGGGTTGATCTTAAGTTAATTGGAAATACTGCGATCGCTCTCGTGCAATCAGTAAATCCAGGCAACGGAAATACTACTTTTTCGGTGGTGAAAGCAACAACTATCGGTACAACTGCATCGCTTATCTATTCCTTTTCTACCAATCTGGATGTGGTGAACGCACTTGCAGTGAATAGTTCCAAAAACTTTTATTTGACAGGATATAGCATTGTTTCCGGTAGCAAGGTGGCGATGACTGCATCTGTTTCAACTTCCGGTTTATTGAAATGGAAATCTACATTTAACCATGGTTCTGTTACTGGGGATGATTTTGGTAGCAAACTGGTTCTGGGAACTGACGGCTATATTTATGTCATCGGAACTACCTATACAAGTGCTGCTAATGGTACTGACGGGCTTGCAATGAAATACAATACCAGCGGCATAATGACCGGAGTATTATTCCTTCATGCTTCTGCTGCCGATGTAGGCGGAACCATTGTAAACGGACCAACCAATTACATTTTCGCTGCATGCTCAAACACAAATACAGCTTATGTACATAAAATTCAGACGAATGGATTATTTGCAGTTGTCACCTCTGCTTCTTATTTACCCCTTCCATCAAACGCTTATTCCTCTATTACCAAAGTTTCAATTGAGGATATAAAGGTGGCCACAAGCAACAATGTATATATTTGTGGTACAATTACCGGTACAACTGCAGCAGGTAATTTTTCCAGCCCGATCCTTGCAAAATTCGGATTGGTTGGTTTTCTTTTCAAACTGATAAACTCTCAGCCATTCACAGCTGATAATGGTGATAACTACCGCTCCGTAAACATGGGGCTTGATGGATATAAACTTGACATACTTTGGCTCCGTAATGAATGGGGGGCTTTTAGCACTCATGCATCTGAATATGTGAATGTTGTTGACCTTGATGGAGGGGCAAGCCTGCGCCTTTCTCAGGACGAGTCTGCTGAGGTAACTTCTTCTCCACAAATTTCTATTTACCCGAATCCGGCATCCAGCAAAATTGTTGTTTCCGCTTCTGAGAAAATCAGTTCAGTTGAGTTATGTGACCTTACCGGTAAGGTGGTTCTCCGAGTGAATCCGGATGCTTTAATAGTAGAAATTTCTGTTGCTGATTTAAACAATGGGTTGTATATCTGCAAGACGATTACTGCAAACGGAGAGTCTGCCATGAAACGATTAATGATCAACTGATTTTCATTTTTTGAATAAGATAATCAGAGTCTGCTGCCGCAGGCTCTTTTTTTTGATATCATTCCATTGCATTTGGTTTCCGGTGTTACGACCTTTCAGTTTTTCACCAACAAAATAGCATCATTGGCCAAAAAAAATACAAATATTTATCAACATGGTGTTGTCATTTCAAAAATCACATCTATATTTCGGAATATTTATTTTAGGGATTAATTAACAGTCAGTATTAAACAGTAATAACATAAGGCAATTATTACTTTCTGATTACAATTAGATAAGAATAAATAAAAGGTGTTTCACTCCTGATTCAGTAAAATATTACAAGGTTCATGGTCAACTTTATCATTGAATTTGTATCTGTAAATATGCGGCATCATGAAACTTCATTGCTGCATCGCATGAAGTTTTTTTATCTTCCAGGCTGAAAAATAATAAAATCAAAAAAATAATAATTCAATAAACAATTCCTAATCTTAAATTCAACTATTATGAGAAACAACAATTACTTTAAAACGTGGATGAGAGGCATCACACTGATGCTGCTTATCGCAAGCTCCACACAGAGCTTTGCACAAACAGCGGTAATCGGTACCGGAGTATCGACAAGTTATTTTTATGGACCTATTTACCGTTCATCGGCAACCAGCTCTTTTCATTACAACATGAACGCATATTTATATACAGCGGCAGATATGTCAGCTGCGGGTATAGGTGCGGGCAACAACATTACCGATGTAGCATGGCAAAGAGCTGTTACTGCATTTGTTTTAAGCGGTGCCAATTCAGGCTCGCTGGAAATATGGATGAAAAATACATCCAATACTGCACTTACAACAGGAACCACCTGGGGAACTCTCACATCAGGCGCAACGCTTACAAGAACAATAACCTTCAACAGCGGTAGCAACATTCCTGCTGCATTAGGGTTTTTTGATATCTCACTCACTACTCCTTATCTATACACAGGAGGAGCGTTGGAAATTTATGTAAGATGGGCGCTTACACCTTCAGGAAGTCCATTTGCCGGTGGTGCTTTTAATTGGGCTTATGCCACAGGATTATCTACAATTCGTACCCTTGGAACGGCAAGCAATGTGGCTCAATCTGGTTCTACAGCATTAAGTTCAACTTCTTATGGTGGTACACTTCGCCCTAACATACGGCTTACTTATGTTGCGGGTGCTGCTTGTTCAGGCGTTCCGGCTCCGGGTAATACTCTTTCTACAGATGCTGCACCTTGTTCCGGTGTTTCATTCACACTATCACTGCAAAACTTTACCACCGGATCGGGCGTAACTTACCAATGGTATGCCGATGCCGGTGCAGGATATTCTGCTGTAGGCGGTGCTACCAATTCTTCTCTCACTACTTCTCAAACAGTCGCAACTTCTTACTATTGCGATGTTACCTGTTCAGGTAATGGCACTACTTCTTCTACTCCTGTAGCAGTCGGTTTAACTACAGGCGTTGCTTGCCTT
>CAYHHK010000017.1:0-5113 GCA_964356415.1 uncultured Flavobacteriales bacterium | reverse complement strand
ATTCCTGTAACCGCATCTGTTGGTCTTACCGGAATGCGCATCATCACCTCTGAAGGAGTTGCCTCACCAGGACCTTGCGTAAATCCAAGTTATGGAGAAGTGGAAGACTGGTTGATAGATATTACTGCAACATCGGCTTGTTCAGGTGTTCCGGCTCCGGGCAATACCATTTCAACAGCCAGCCCGGTTTGTGCCGGTATTAACTTTACCTTGTCAATGCAAAACCTTACTTTGGGAACAGGTGTCAGCTACCAGTGGTATGCAGATGCAGGTGCCGGATATTCAGCTGTTGCAGGTGCAACCAACTCTACCCTTACTACGACCCAGTCAGTTGCTACTTCTTACTATTGTGATGTAACGTGCTCTGGTGGTGGAACCACAGCTTCAACGCCTGTGGCAGTTGGTCAGAATGCCGCGATTGCCTGTTATTGCACCCCACCGCAATCAACAAATTATCTCTGTTGTTCGATGTATATGAACAACGTTGTTACTACTGGGGGTATATCTAACTTTTCACAGGCATCAGTTGAAGGAACAGCGAGTTACCAGAATTACAGCCTTACTCAAATTGCTTCACAGATACAAGGCGCTGTTGTTACCATGGACGTTACTACCAATGGATATGGTATGTACATGAAATGCTGGATAGATTTTAATGATGATGGATTATTTACCGGCGTAGGTGAGCAGGTTTTAGGAAATGGGTCGACTCCGGGTCTTTTCGGAGGTACTACAATTGCTACTTACACCCAAAGCTTTACGGTTCCTATGAGCGCTAATCCGGGTACACACCGCATGCGTTTAAGAGCAGATTATTATGGCAATGGAACCGGAGTTCCTGCAGATCCATGCGGAATCTTAGGCTATGGTGAAACTGAAGATTACGGTTTTACAGTATTGGCACCACCGGCTACTCCTCCTGTACCTACTGAAGTTGGTGTTCCAACATGCGCTGGAGGCGGAACTTTAACAGTTGGTGCAAGTGGAATATCAGGTGTTACATGGTACTGGCAGTCATCTGCATCAGGTACCAGCACGGCACAGCCAACAAGTTCTGACCTTAGCATTTTATCCAACGGTACTTATTATGTAAGGGCACAGGATAATACCTTCCTTACATGGTCAACTGCCTCATCATCTATTACAGTTATTGATTTCCCTGTTGGTCCTGCTGACCCTACAACTTCTGCACCGGGCGGTAACCCGGCATGCGGTGCGGTATCACTGGTTTCGTCTGCCGGAGTAGCGGGTGTTTCTACCAACTACTGGCAAGGCACAAATGCAACTGGTACATCCACTGCAAGCGTAGCTGATGACGGAAGTACAAACACTCCGTACGCAGCACCTGCCGATGGTATCTATTATGTAAGAGGACGGGATAACGCCTCACAATGCTGGAGCAACCCAGTTGCTACTGCGGTAACGATCTATCCGTTGCCAACTGCGCCAATCGTTGCAGCATCTCCATTAACAGTATGCCCGGGCACTCCTACAAGCTTAAGCGCAGTAGCACCAAGTGCACCTCCAACAGGGTATTCAGTAGCATCATTGTCTTATGCTACAATGCCTTCTCCTGAAACTACTACACTGGCTAATGCCGGTCCGGTAGGTGATGAAGGAACTGTAATTGCTTCAATAGGATTCAATTTCAATTTCTATGGAACTGTTTATTCACAGGTACAAGTTCATACCAATGGATTTATTGTATTTGGAAGCAGTAACTATGTATTTGGTGGCTATTCTCCAACAGGAAATATACCAACTACAACTGCTACAAACAACTGGTTTGGTCACTGGGCGGATATGAATGCAACTGCCGGACAAATTTCATACGAAACACAAGGCAGTGTTGGTAACCGTAAATTTATCGTTAATTACAACCATGATCAATACTATTCTGCTACTCCTTATTATTCAGCACAGTTAGTAGTTAATGAAGTAGACGGTTCAATGGATATCTATATTACCCATATGCAAACAACCTATATAAGTGCTATAGGTTGCGAAAACCTTACAGGAACTTTAGGTACTGCAGCACCAGGTCACAACAACGTAGCCGTTGCTGCTGATAACGAAGCATGGCACTTTGCACCAATACAAGCAATGGGCTTCTTATGGTCAGCAAATACAGCCCTCAATGGTGGAATAGCTCCTGGTAACGAAGTATTGGCAAACACTACCGGAAATCCAACAGCCAATACCATTTATACAATGACTTTGACTGAGCCGGCACATGGTTGTCAGAGTTCAAATACAGTTGCAGTTGCAGTAGCTCCTACACCTGTTGCTCCAACACCAACCAACGGTTCTACCGTTTGTGGTGCAGGCACAGTTTCTGTTAGCGCAACAGGCGGTGGCGGCACATTGCAGTGGTGGGATGCAGCTTCAGGTGGTAACTCACTTGGAAACGGGGTATCCTCAGTAAATGTGAGTGTTATTAATGCAGATGTAACCGTTTGGGTAGAAGAATTTAACGGAACATGCGCAGGTCCAAGAGCTGCTGTTACTGCTTTCTACACTGCACCTCCGGCCATTACCGTAACCAGCGATGTTGCATTTGTTTGCTATGGCGGTACTAACACAGGCGTAGGCGGTAACAACAACAACACTGCGAACCTAAATACTACAGATGGTGGTGGAACATACACTTCATTCACATGGCAACCGGGTGCGCTGTCCGGCCAGTCCGTTACTGTGACTCCTTCAGCTACTACTGTTTACACAGTAACAGCTGTGGGTGGTGGTTGTACCAATGTAAGCACTGTAACAGTTAATGGAGGAGTAGTTCCTGTTATCAACTCAGTTACTGCAACACCTGCTACTACCTGCATAGGTAACACCAGCCAGTTGATTGCTTCAGTTGCAGGTGGTTCAGGCGGTTCTGTACCTCCGGGAGGATATTGCAGTCCGACCATGTTTGCAGGAGTTAACACTTGTGATTATATTCAGAGTGTTGCAACTACAGGAGGTACCACTAACTTCAATAATGTAACAGGGTCAACCTGGGCTACAGGTAACACTTTCTTCCCTGCATCTATAGTATCCCAATCACTCGGTGGATCATTTACACTCAGTGTTCAGGCAGGTGGTGCATGCGGTCTCTCGTACTATCATATATGGGTAGACTTTAACCGTGACGGTGATTTCAATGATGCTGGTGAAAATGTGGCTTCCGCCAATGGATTAAACACTGCAAACAATTTGACAAGTTTTACCATCAATATTCCTGTTACTGCTACTCCGGGTGCTACCCGCATTAGAGTTACCAATTATGGCGATGTTATTAATCCCGCAACTGCTTGCTCTGACTTAAGCGCATGGTATAGTGAAAACGAAGATTACGTGCTTGAAATACTCGGTGGCGGCTCATTCACTTATGCATGGACAGGTGCCGGCTTAAGCGCAACCAATGTCTTTAATCCGGTTGCTACACTTGGTGCCACTTCTACACTTTATGGCGTAACAGTTACAGATCCTTACGGATGTAACTCAGCGGGATCAGTAACTTTGACGGAGCCGGTTTCTAATCCGGGGAGCACTGTTTCAACAGGTAATAATATTTGTCCTGCAATCTTCTTTACATTAACTCCTTCAAATATTCCTCCGGGTGCTTTATTCCAGTGGGAGTCATCACCGGATAATATTACTTATACACCGATAGCAGGAGCTACAAATTCGGCTTATACAACTACCCAATCACAATCTACCTGGTACCGTTGTAGTGTGGGCTGTCTTTCAGGTTCAAACTACACTACGCCTTTGCAGGTGATTACCACTCCATTTTACAACTGCTATTGTGCTTCAGTGCCAACACAGGCAGCTGATGAGGAAATATACAGTATTACTGTAAATGGGGCATCAACGCCTGCTATTTATGCCGGTGCAGCACCAAATGGATGTTCAACAGTAGCACCGGGTCCTGGTTCATTACTAAACCGATATTCTAACTTCTCTACACTTGGACCTCTCACTACTATGCTGCTTGGAACTACAGTTCCATTTACTATAGTAGAAGATGAGTGTGATGCAGGAACCTTCTATGCATTTGGTACTGCTGTATGGATTGACTATAACCAAAACGGTTCATTTGCTGATGCAGGCGAACAGGTGTTTGTAGAATCAACAACGTTGATTGGTCCGAGAAACATTACAAATAGTTTTGTAGTTCCTGCTACTGCAACGCCGGGTCTTACTGCCATGCGTATTATTGTAGCTGAAGGGTATGCCGGAGCTTCTCTTACTCCTTGCTTAGCTTACGGCTACGGAGAAACAGAAGATTGGGTAGTTCAAATTGGAGCACCTAATGCAACAAGTAATAGCCCGGTTTGTCAGGGTAGCGAATTACAATTGTTTTCGCCTACAACCGGTCTCAGCTATAGCTGGACTACCACTGCTGCAAATGCATTTACTTCTTCAGTAAAAGATCCTGTTCTGCCAAATGCAGGAATGGATGCTGCAGGTGTTTATACAGTTCATATTACTTTTGCAGGCGGTTCATTCATTGATGCAAGTGTTACAGTTGTCATGAATCCTTCTCCTGTTGTTGCTCCTACAGCATCAGCAGCATTCTGCGAAACAACAGCAGCATTGGATCTTCAATCGAATGCGCCTACAGGGGTGAGTTACATCTGGAGGAAATTACCAAGTCTCGCAGTATTTTCTACTTCAGCCAACCCGTCCATCCCGGCAGCACCTGCTACAGCAAGCGGTACCTATAGAGCAATAGTAACTGATGCAAATGGTTGCATGGACTCTGCAACAGTTGCAGCCGTTGTTTATGCATTGCCCCCGGTTGATATTACAGTAATTGGTAGCAGTAACCTTTGCACAGGACAAACTACATCTGACTTGCAGGCAACAGGAGCAGGAGCAGGAGGTTCTTATTTATGGACTACTGCAGAAACAACAGATCTTATTACTGTTACAACAGGCGGAACTTATACTGTATATGGTACAGATTTGAATAGCTGTTTAAATACTGATGTTGTTGTGATTACTGAAAGTGCTGCACCTGCCGCACCAATCGTTACCCCTGCAGGTCCAATCAATCTGTGTTCAAGCGATGGCGGAGCAACTTATAGTTCAGCAACGCTTACAGTGCAGAACTATAGCA
>CAYHHK010000016.1:41085-45087 GCA_964356415.1 uncultured Flavobacteriales bacterium | reverse complement strand
ATTTTATTAGGCTGGGTTAAGTTCACTTGAATAAACGGATTGCTTCAGTCGTTCCTCCTTCGCAATGACTACTTATGTTTTATGAGATTGCCCGCCTGAACGATTCTCCCGATAGCTATCGGGACGGGCAGGCTTCAGTCGTTCCTTCTTGGCAATGACTACTTTATTTGGGGAGCTTGCTTCCCGCTTCGTTCCTCGCGGTCGCAATGACTACTTAAAAGCGGGGAGATAGATTAAACTTTACCGCCGGGCATTCTACTTTTTCAGAAAAGACTTACTGTGATGCCGCTCTACTTCTGCCTTTAAATTCCAGGTCATCATGCTGAAGTATGCTCTCGATCTTTTCATCAGCAACTTCAGTGCGCTGTCGGGATGCTCGGTAATCTGAAAAAGGTCTCCGTTTCTCTGCAGGTATTTCTCCTCATAATTGAATCGCACAGCTCCGGCATCATTCATGGCTGCGTCGCCCATGATGTTGAGGGCGAAGAATTTTTGTGGGTCTGCAGACTTTTCGAAAAGGTTATTGCCATTGTTAAAATATGTAGCACTGTCAAGGGCTAAATTATAAATGGTCGGGAAAATATCCTTGTGTGAACCCCAGCGTGAGGTATCAATCTCAGATTTATATAAATATTTTTCGGGAACATGTACCAATAACGGAACACTGTACCGGTAAAACATTTTAGATTCATCAAAATCAAAAAGCATCAGGTTGTTGTGGTCGCCCGTTGCAACAACAATGGTGTTTTCTGCAAACGAAGAGTTGTCTAATGCTTCAAGAAACTTTCCCAGGCAATCATTCGTGTATTGCAGGTTGATAAGGTTATTGACAGACAGTTCCTCATCCACCTTCAACTTGCTTTTAATTTCAGGTGACAACTTCACAGGATAAGGCATGTAGTGATCAGGCAAATGAAATGGCGTGTGATTGGTAGTGGTCAGTGCGAATATAAATTGCGGGTTGCCTTTCGACTCAGACAATTTCCTGAACACGTCTGTAAAAACATATTCATCATACACACCCCATTCGCACTCATGCGCTTCCGGATTTGCTTTTTTTATGTCTGCATTCCCTTCAACATATTCGAAATACTGACGCGGAATAAAATTGTTGATGTTGCGCCAGTTTATTTTTCCTCCTGAGATAAAAGTGGTTGCATATCCCTTCTCATAAAAAGGTTTTGAACAGGAAGATTCGAATGTAACATCAGAATACTCAGATTGCGCTACGGGAGTAACCGGTGTATTGATCATCATTCCTTCAATAGAGTTAATCGTCCCGTTATGTCCTGAAAGAAAATTCCTTAACAAGATGTCGCTGTTCCAGTATTTCTCAAGTGACCCCATCAGGTTTATGTCTTTCGAATGCAGATAGAGATTGTTATTGCTCCAGCTCTCCAGCAGGAAGAAGATCACATTTGGCGGAGACCGCTTCACTACTGCGTTAGAATCGGTCATTGTATACAGCGAATCCAAACCCTTCACCGGAGTAAGAAAGTTTGTTTGCAGGTAATCTTTCAGTGCTGACGGACGATCCATATATCCAAGTTCTCCCAAATGATGAAGCACATGCTCCATTTGAAATTCATTGTTATGATAAACGATGGCATCCTTTAGCGCAAACACACCATTAATGGGAAGCAAATTGACCTTTGCATTGCCGGAAACGGATGCATCGTCCATCTGAACAGGAAATGTTCCAAAGGAAGACCGAAGGCCAAGGGCGAAAAGAATGATCAATATGCCCGAAAACAAAATTGCCTTTCCGGATGAAACAGAGACAGAAGTGCGATTTATACTTTTCTGAATTTTGTTCAACATCCATGAAAAAATAAAACCGCATAGTATAATTCCAAGAATAACTTTCAGCAAAGGATAATCCGTCCACAATGATTTCATCACAGCAGCGGTGTCATCTTCCATAAAACCGAAAATCTGAACGGTGATGTGCGATTGAAAATAGGTGTAGTAATAATAGTCTACGATCAATACGAGTGTAAAAACCAAAAGCAAAAGTGTGATGTAAAACTTCTGAACTCTTACTGTAACAAATGAAGCCTTCTCCCCTGCCAGACAAATAAAAGAGAGTACAACCGGAAATAGCAATCCGTAACAGATGGTTGTTGTGTCAAACCGCAACGCAGTAATGAAAGCCCTGCCAATGTCACCTGCCCAGGTTCCTATCTCCTCTACTGACAACACCCGGAACATATAGGCAACCCTGTATATAAAGAATATTACAAGTCCAAGGAGATATACCCCGAACAGGAATTTCAAATTTTGTAAGAGTCGTTGCGCAGGCAGCATTATCTTTTATCCTTTCCGGTCCCGATTAAACGGGTTGCAAACATTGAATTAAAGAAAGCGAAAAACAGGATACCGGCCTGTCTTTCAAGTATACTTTCTGTTATACAATTCATTGCAATGATAACAACAAACAACATGTATATCCAGTCTCCGTTTCTCCACGCCAGCAAAAAAGCACTTGCAAGCATTGCGAGCAGAAGAAACACACCTGTAAGTCCGAGAATTACAGCTGTGTGAAGGTACTGGTTGTGCGGACTGATCTTGTTTACAATGCCATACTCATAATGGTACTCTTCGTATTTTTTTAGCAGCTCTTCTTTGATATCGCCAATGCCAACGCCAGCAACCGGATGCTCCAATATCAGGTCACCTGCAATTTTCCAGAGGTTATAACGGATGGATGTACTGTTTTCTTCTTTGGTATCAGGATGTTTGATCACTTCAGTTACCTGATCATAACGGTTGAAAAAACTAAGAATGCCCAGCTGAAATACTACAGCACAAATAAAGAACAACGTAACTGGTATTGCATCCATTTTCACAAACTTTTTCTGCCTGAACATTACAATCGCATAAATAATAAATGTAATAAGGCAGGTTGCCAGGGCCGTGCGTGCCGATAAAAGAAATAAAGTGAGCAACTGAAGAAACAATGCAATCATGTAAATATATCTCCTTCTCTTTCCTCCATCTCTGTGCCAGAACAAATCATAAAAAATAAACAGAACGGAAAGATTCAGGTAGACCATGAAATAGGTCGGATGCATGAGCACTGAAAATTTATTGTAGAAAAAATACTCAGTGGTTCCGTTTGATAAGAACTGAAACATTGCATTACCCATGCAAATCAGGGATGCCAGCAAGGTACCCGCTATGAATGCAGCCCTCAGCTTTTTCCAGTCAGTTTCACTCAGGGTAAAACCGGCGAATACTACAGGACATAGGAGGTATGAAAGTTTGATCTGCAGGTCAAAGAAAGCATACTTAATATTCTCCGACCAAAATAAACTCAGAACATGAAAGGCATAGAATGCGATGAATATCCACCATGTTTTATTTTCTCTGATGGCGTCAAAGCTCTCCTTCCACCCTTTGTTGATGGCCCAAATTAAAATTGCTGCTACCAGTGCAATGGTGGCAACCAAAGGAACAATACCAATAAAAAAAAGAAATGTTATGAGTGAATATAGAATAATGTCCTGTGAAGCCCTGAATGTCTTATTCATCATTATGTATTCAGGATTTTATCAGCGTATCAACAATGACCCGGCCGGCATTTCCATCGCCATATAATTTCTTTGAAAAGTCTCCTTCTTTTTTTCCCATCTGCTCGAATGCTTTGAGAATTTGCATCCTGTCGCTTCCTACAATTACATTGTAACCATGTTTTACCAGTTCAGTCCACTCTGTCCGTTCACGAAGTGTAATGCAATGCTTAGAGAAAAAATATGCTTCCTTTTGCAAACCACCGCCATCTGTCATCACCAACTTACAATCCATAAGCAACCGGATCATATCGAGATAGCCAACAGGGTCAATTGTTTCAAAATCAAACCTGAGGTTAAACTCCTGCATTCTCTTTTTCGTTCGCGGATGCAGTGGCAGAACAATCCGGCATTTTTTAGATATCTCATTCAGCGCATCAACCAGACTGGAAAGTATTTCAGGATGATCCACATTTTCGGAACGGTGAAT
>CAYHHK010000016.1:5447-40985 GCA_964356415.1 uncultured Flavobacteriales bacterium | reverse complement strand
AGCTCAGTGAAAAATATCTCAGACATATTTTCATCATAGTGCTGGCCTGTATGCACCATCACTTCAACCACATCGCTTCGCTTTTTGATCTCACGGCTTACCACGGCAGCTTTTACAAACTGCGGGCGGGCTCCAACAACGGTTAATATTTTCATTTAGTTAAAACTAAAGTGTCAAAAGTAAGTAGTAGATCAGTCTGAAAATAAGATATAAATTTCCTTTTATGATTTGGGTTTCTTCGTGCCTTTGTGCCTTAGTGGCAATAACTTAGAAAACGCCACGAAGACACAAAGTCACAATGTTTCGCAAAATATTCAAATTGAGTCACTACCCAAAAGTATTTAAATAAACTTCATCGGATAATTAGGTCCCTGTTTGCTTTCAGGAAGGAAATTACCTTTTCAACTTCCCGGTCACTCATCGCCGGGTTTGTAGGCAAATTAATAATGTGCCGGGCACTATAATCAGCTACAGGGCAGGAAGTAGCTTCGAAATTCCATCGCTCAAAATTCTTTGTTACCGGGTGAATGGGAGAAATGAACCAGTCTCCGATCTCAATCTTTGCCTTTTGTGCTCTTTCAAAAAACAATGCCCTGTCATTCACGAGGAGCGGATATTTCAGAAAGGTATGCTGCATGTTTTCCGCAAAAAACGGAACAGGAATCTTTTCGCCTGACAAGAATGCTGAATAACGTTGAGCTATTGTATTTCTTTTGTCAATATATTCTTTGATGTGGGCAACCTGACCAATACCGTGTTTAATTTGCACGGTGCTCATGGCCTTTAGATAATCTGCAGGCATCAGGATATCGTTAAGTTCATTATCAGTTGATGACCCGATCACCAGTCCCATTTTGCTCAGCCAGCGATATGTTTTCACTGCCATCCAGTATACTGAAGAATTATTCAGTGAATTCCTCACGGCTATCATTGATCTCAACTGAACCTGATCCTTATATGAAGGCTGAATAAATTGCTTCTCCAAATCACGCAGCCTGCTTATTATCATTGGATCACGCGCATAGGCAAAGCCACCGATACCGGTAGAAAAAGGTTTATTCCACTGGCTGGAAAAAAAAGACGCTTCTGCAATGGTGCCATTGGGCTTTCCCATTGTTTGCCCGCCAAAACCATGGGTGCAATCTTCCAATACCCTCAGGTTGTTTTTCTGTGCGATCTTCTGA
Organism: uncultured Flavobacteriales bacterium; assembly: GCA_964356415.1. GTDB lineage: Bacteria > Bacteroidota > Bacteroidia > AKYH767-A > 2013-40CM-41-45 > JAPLDB01. Next base: position 39,801 of record CAYHHK010000016.1, on the reverse strand, counting down.
ATGCCTTCAATGTCGGGCGGCAATCCAAATGTGTTTTGTGCGAGGATCACCTTTGTTCGCGGATTGATCTTCTCCTCTATCAAATCGACATTGATATTATAGGTTTTCCTGTCGATGTCAACGTACACAGGTTTTGCGCCGAGGTAAAGTATTGCATTCGGCACTACCACACATGTAAAAGCAGGAATGATCACTTCATCACCCTCGCCCACATTCATGCTTTTGAGCAATGCATATAGCGCAACGCGCCCCTTCCAATAGAGGAAAATATTTTCAGGACTCGCCTGCAGGTGGTCTGCAATAGATTTTCTAAATAAAAATGAAAGATCAGGTGATGCTGCCAATGTTTTCAGACTTTTCTTATGAGCAAGCGCCAAAGCCCCCAAAGGCAACCTGCTCCGTAACTAACGTGCAATATTAAAAAACCATAAATAAGTGCGGGCATATACAAAGGTTTTTTTCTTTTGAATGCAATCATCATGGATACCGTCGCAATGGCGGCAAGATAAAACACCAGAGGTAACTTAAAGTATGATGAAATCATTGCGAGGAATGGAAGCGACAAAAGGTATAACAGGAATCCAAGCGGCACAAAATGCCGGATAGAAAGTGATCCTAATTGCCTAGTGTAGTATGAAGTCAAAATGACCCACTCACCGTTCCTGAAATTATTTTCAGCGAGTTTATAATAAGTGTCACGTGCATAATAGGTGCAGGACACATCAGGTACCAAATATATTTTACCCCCCGCAGCTTTTAAACGTTTGTTCAGTTCAATATCCTGGTTACGCTCAAGCCGCTCATCATAATATCCGATCCTGTCAAACACCTGTTTCCTGTAACATCCAAATGGAACCGTATCCGATTCAACTACATCCTTGACGCCGATGCGAAACATCGAATTGCCAACACCGAGTGGATGGGAAAGCACTTCAGCAATTGCCTCAGCCTTTAGAGAAGATGAAGAAGGTTTTGTGATCCAAACGCCTCCTACATTATCGGCATTCAGCTTCTCCTGCCAGTTAACGAGTTTTGAAATATAATCCGCAGGAAATGATGCATGTGCATCCATCCGAACGATGGTATCGCCCTTTGCCATTCTGATCCCTTCATTCATTGCGAAAGGGACAGTTCTTTTGGGATTATTGAATTGTTTTATCCATGGATATTGTCGGCTGTATTCACTGATAATTTCCCGTGTTTTATCTGTGCTTTCACCGTCACCGAAAATTACTTCCATATTCTCTTTAGGAAAATCCTGCGCAATCAAATCATCGAGCACCGTTCTGATGTGTTGTTCTTCATTCCTGCATGGAATAATCACTGAAACAAACCGCTCTGTCATTTCAAAAATGAATTATATTTTTCCATCATCAGTTTCAGACAATCATTCCATTCATACTCTCTCTGAACGTGCGCCCTGGCATTTTCTCCGAGTGATTTGCGGAGATGTTCATCACCGATCAGTTTCAGGATTGCATCAGCGACGGCCCCGGCATTTTTTCTTGGGACAATGATGCCTGTCTTGTTTTCAACTACTACTTCCTTCAAACCAGCAACATCTGATACAACTACCGGTTTGCCGCACGCCCCTGATTCAAGTATTGACACCCCGAAACTTTCACTGTCAAGCGTAGAAGGATACACAGCGATGTCGAGCTGATTGTGGTACTCTACAACTTTACTGAAAGGGATTTCCCCTGTGAAGAGCACATCTTGTTTCAGACCGAGATCTACAGTGAGTTGTTCCAGGTATTCACGCTGGGGACCGCCACCAACCAACAATAGTTTCATTTGTGTGCCGGGCATTTTCTCCTGCACCATTTTGAATGCCCTGATGAGGTATTCAACACCGTATTTCTCCTGCATTGTTTTCACCATGCCGATGACAAGTGGATTGCCATCAACGATCTTTTTTACTTCAACAGGTTTGAAAACACTTGTATTGATTCCAAAGGGAACACATTCAACATCTTTGCGGGTGAACTTTTTCGTTTGCACCGCCATAGACTTGCTTGTGGAAAAAATCCTGTCAGCATTTTTCAGGTTAGCGATCAAGATACGTTTCTGCAAAAACCCCTCTTCAGGAAAGTCATAAACATCAGCACCCCAAACAGATATCCAAAACGGATGAAAACCAGCAAAGAGACCAAGGAAGCCGTAGCTTGTAGCATAATGTGCATGAACAATATCGGGCTTGAATTTCCTGATGACCTTACGCAGAGATGGTATCAGGCGCAACATGGAAATTTTTTCAAATGTCTTTTTGTAGAAGATATCTGTTTTAAACCCATGCTCGTCAAAGAGTTCAAAATTGGGAAGTTCCTGATGCCAGGTTGTATATGACTTTCCTATCGAAAAAACGCCAATGTGATAATATGCAGAAAGAGAACCGGCCCACTTCTGGATATGGGGTGAGTTGACGTCGGCCAGCAGCAATATTTTTTTCATAAGAACCCGGAAGGAAAACTGATTTGAATGAGAAATCTTTCTTTCCTGTCAATTAAAACTTTTTCTTTACAACCTGGATATGAGGATCGCCTACATTACTATTGAAAACCCCAATCACCGGCATTCATGGTCAGGAACCAACTACTATATATTACAGTCTATCAGAAAACACCTTGGCACCACTGATACACTCGGTCCTGTTGCACCGCGAATTACGTTATTTTTTCTCAAAGCGCTGAATCAGATCTCACTGCGATTTCCAGGTAAGCGTTTTGACTACAGGCACTCCGTCATACTTTCCAAAGCCTGTGCGAAGATCATTCAGCAAAGACTCAACAGAGAAAAATACGATCTGATCATTGCTCCTACCGGCAATGCATTGATTGCCTATTTAAATACCGATATTCCCATTGTCTACATTGGCGACAGAACGGTTGCAGGAGCTTTCAACTACCATGAACAGTTCAGGAACCTTTTTGCATTTTCAGAAAAGCAAAGTCGGGAGACAGACAAGCTGGCGCTGGAGAAAGCATCGCTTGTAAGTTTTCCCTCTCACTGGGCAGGAGATTCCGCCATTAAAGATTACGGACTTGCTCCCGAAAAAGTCGCCGTGATCCCTTTTGGCGCCAACCTGGATGAGCAACCGGAATTCAATCCCGGAACACAGAAAAAAGGGGCCGTAAAACTTTTATTTGCAGGCACAAACTGGAAAGACAAAGGAGGAGACATTGTGCTGGAGGCGCATGTTGAACTTAAACGGCGGGGTATTGCCTCAACACTCATCATTTGTGGAAGTAAACCACCGGTGGAAATTAATGATACAGATGTGATCGTTGAAGGTTTTCTGAACAAAGACAACCCTTCGGAATTCAAGCGTCTTATGGAACACTTTCGCACTTCTGACTTCTTCATTCTTCCCACGAGGTATGAGGCATATGGACTGGTATTTTGTGAATCAGCAGCATACTCATTGCCGGTTATTGCAACCAATACGGGAGGAATTCCAACGATCGTTATAGAGGGAGAAACAGGCTTTCTTCTTCCACTTGAAGCCGGCGGAAAAGCATATGCGGAAAAAATAATAGCAGCAATGAATCAACCGGGATTAATCGAAAAAATGCGGAGAAAGAGTTATGACAGGTACAAGGAAATTCTGAACTGGGACCAGTGGATTGGTGAATTCAAAACCCGGCTTGAAAGAGTAGGCCTTTTAAAATAATACATGCCTCAACTAAAGTCCTATTTGGATTTTAAAAAATAATACGCAGAAAGCAATGCCCTGTTAAAGTATTTGCGCTGCACGGCTTTTCTCTCTGTCAACATTTGATTTCTGGTTGCTGCTGCTGCACTTACGCCGCTGTTGTCAAATATCACAACATCACATGTCAAATGCCTGTAACTGATTTTTGATTTGCTCAATACTCTCAGAAAGAATTCATAGTCAGCAACGATCCTGAGGTTATCATCATACAACCCAAAATTATCGAATAGACTCTTTCTTATAAATGTGACCGGGTGGTACAACATGCTATGCAGAAGGTAAAACTTTGATAGCTTTTCTGGCGTAAAGTCTCTTCGGTTACTCCCGTTTTCCTCAAATAGAATATTCCCTGAAACGATGTCTTCTCCCCTGCTCCCGGCCTTCATTTTTGTAAGCACATTTGATTCAGCAAAACGATCCCCTGAATTCAGAAAGAGCAGATACTCGCCGGATGCTTTTGCAATCCCCTTATTCATTGCATCGTATATGCCTTTGTCCTTTTCAGAAATAAAATGACTGACACAGCCCTTATTTGCTTCCACAACCTGCAGGCTACCATCATCAGACGCTCCATCTACAACAATGTACTCAAGGTCTTTGAAATCCTGCGCACAAACGCTCAGCATCGTCTTTTGCAGACCGGCAGCATTGTTTCTATTGATGGTGATGACAGAAATGAATGGCATATCAATTTACATTAAATGACTCATATACCTTCATGTGGGCTATGACAATTTTTTCCGGATCAAAACGCTGCTGAGCATCAACAGTAATTTCTTCCTTACGGAATTCGCCGGGATTTGTCAATACGTATTCAATTTGTTCCCTAAGTGAAGAAGCGTTTTTATATTCTGCCAACCTTCCGTTTTTTACACTGATCAGTTCAGGGATCCCCCCTGTATCAAATGCTACAACAGGAGTTCCGCAAAGTAGCGCTTCACAAATTGTATTCGGGAAATTTTCTGCCAGAGATGGAAGCACGAAAACATCAGCCGCATTGTAGATTTCACTCAGCTTAGCAACATCGTTCACATAATCAAAATTGATGGCTCCGGGAAATGCATTGCCGGTTTTTCCTACGCTGCAGACAACATATTCAGCGCTCAACTTCTCCATGGCAGCTTCAAGATAATGAATTCCCTTTCTGGGATTATCCGAATCCTTTGCAACGAAGAGTATTATTTTTTTATCAGGAGAAATTCCGAGTTTCTTCCTGCACTCATCCTTATCCTTTGAATAAAATGAGCTTACATCAGCCAAATTAGGAATGGCATGATGTTCCATGCCCCTGAAAAGTTTTGACTCAGCTGAACAATTCATCAACCAGCGCGACGGTGAAATAATCTGCATCTTAATTCCTGCCTCAGAAAGTGTTTTCATTTTAAGCTCTAGCATTTCTGAAGCATAATTCTCATCAATGGTATTTTTTAACTGCGGACAGGCAATGCAGTTCTCTTTGTAACGATTGCAATCGTCGGCGTGGTGACAGCCACCCGTAAAAGGATTCATGTCATGCAATGTCCATGCAACAGGTTTATTTATTTTTCCGAAGAAAGATTGAAAATCAAGAAACCCGTCACTGACCCAATGCAGGTGTATCAGGTCTGCGTCCCTTACAGCATGATGCGTGGCAAGATCAAGTTCAGAAAATGGAAATGAGAAATGTTCATGTCCGGCGGGACGGCCGGCAAGGTGTGACAAAGCTTTCTCCTTTAGCTCATCCTTTTGCAAACCAATTTTAACGGCTGCCCTTTTGATAAAAGAGTTTCCGGCATCATACTGAAAATGCCGGGGAATGTCTGCGCTATGTTTTTGCTTTGTTAGCAAGGTTGATGCTACACCACTTGCAAGCAACGCCTTGTGCAAGCGCACGGTGGCAATGCCTGCACCGCCAATGTCATTGTTGCTCAGGTGAACTATCTTCATTTTTGAAAAAATGAATTAACCTGTTTTCGAAATTCATTTTCATCCCAGTCACGGACCAGAAATCTCGGAAATGAATAAGGATTGCTTCTGGAGTGAACGCAGCCGGGAATATTTGCTGAAACAAACTTCATTGCTGCTTTTTTACAAATGTCAATCGTATCCTTACTAAAATCATTTCCTGTTCCGAAGGGATATGAAAAATCCGAAACCTTCTTATCAGTAATCTTTTCGATCGTTTTTATTGAACGTTGAATCTCCAGTTTTTGCTCATCAATGTTAAGCCAGCTAAGTGAACAATGGTTCACCGTATGCGCTCCGATCGTAACTGAAGAAGAGCTGCTCATTTCCTTTAATTCCGGTTCAGTTACGGAACGATGCGATTTCCTGGGCATAGAAACCGGAAGCAATGCCTTTATCTCAGTAAATATATTCTCGCGGGAAATGAAATCCATTCGTCTCAAAACAGGCAGCAATTCATTGTACATTGCCTTACGGGAATTAAAACTGTCGGAGCAGCTAAAATTTTTACCTTTTATTTCAACCAGAAAAGCAGGTGGAAACTTATCCCCACACAGCAAGAGGCGCTCAAGTTCATCCCACCAGAATTCATGATCTGTTCCGATATTCCCTGTACAAATGTAAAACAAAGCTTCGGCCTTATGTGCTTCAAGCAAAGGCACTGCATGCTGATGGTTATCTGCATAGCCGTCATCAAAAGTAAGAAGTACACTTTTCTCAGGAAATTTCTTTCCCGTTCGTAAATGTTCCTTGAATCCTTCAACAGTGAGCAGGTGAAACTCGCTTTTTAATATTCCCAGATGAAGATCGAAATTTTCAGGACTTACAGCCAGCAATTGAGGATCTGTATCCAGACACACAACCCTATGGTACAGGAGCACGGCACAACTGCCGTACTTAAGTTGCAGCAGCCGTGATGCTGCTGCATTCGCACGGCTAGCGATTGAGTTCCTGATCCTGTTTACGAATAGCATGAATATTAAGCTGAATGTCCATTCCGCAGGAATCCGCTACTTGAGTAAATGATTTTGGGGGAGAACATTGAATGAATGCAATATCTTGATCTATGATACTAAAACTTTTTTTACAATATTTGTTGTACTCCAGGTCCACAATATTAAATGGAGACTAATTATTAGTTTATCTCCTATTATACAGGAAATTATATATTTTACGTTTTAAGCGTTCCTTCAATGAATTTCTTTTCATACTGAGAAAGAAATTGGTAACTGCTCTTCTGGCAATTAAATTATCCTCTATAGGAATTCTTCTCATCTGAATTGGCGTATTGGAAATATCTACCGTCCACTCATTTGATTTCCCTGAATGAACCCCGCTACCATCGATTCCAATGTTTTGAACGAGCGATCTTGCTGGAAGCAAGGTAAGTTTATTTTCAAGAAAAGCAGAAGCATACCAGCGCAATGCCCATGAATCATTGCGACCCTCAACCTGATCTTTCAGCATCTGTGTATAGAAATGGCTATTATTAAAGTCGAATAAGCCTGTAAGTTTTCTTGCTTCAAGCTCTTGCATGAGTTTTCTGCCATCGGGATCAAATAATTCCCACCCCCTCTTCCATGTTGCCCATCCCCAGCAATATGTCCCACGGAGGAAAAACGTTTCAGGCAACTTCTCTTTAACCGGCCAGCTGTATCCGGTCAAACTTATAACTGCATCCTCATTCGCATATAAATCAAGCCCTTCATTCATGAACTTCAAAAACCAGGGAGAAAGATCCATATCATCTTCCAGGACAATAAGTTTCCCAAATCTATTTACCAACTCTGTAACACCCGAAATAATTGACCGTGAAAGTCCTTTATTATGTTCCGACTCAACAATCTCGATACGCTTGCACCATTTCTGTTCACGGATAATCCTTCGCACCTCTCTTATAGCGATCTTGTTTTCCTCTGAAGCATCAGGTTTCTGTCCGTCACAAAATATAAACAAGTCAGTATCACTTGCCTCCTCACAATTTGACAAACTCAACAAAGTCTGCCTTGTATGCAAGGGACGGTTATAGACAAAAAGTGCAACAGGTGCCTTCATCATTCAACTATCTAATTGCAATAAATCCTTATCGATGACATTTTCTTATTTTTTCCAACCGGGTAATCAATGCTGAATATCCTACACAGCAATATCAGTCTATTTTTATTTCTATCAGATGACAGTTTATCAAAGATACAACAACCCAATTGCATCTGCTCTTGCCGGATATAGCATATAATTTATGCATTGTCATTGATATTTTTTTGTTCATCCGAGGTTATAGACTCGCTGACCTATTGACTATGCCTTGCAAAACATGAATATGTTTTTCAATGGTAAAATTGTTTTTAATTCTTTCTCTTCCTTTCTTCCCCATTGATTCAGCAAGCCGTTTATCTCCAAAAATGGTGATCATGTTTTCAGCCATTGCCTCAACATCACCTTCTTCCGAAAGCAGCCCTGTTTCATTGTGCAAAACGATATCAGGAATACCAGCATGGTTGGTAGATACAACGGGTAATCCTGCAGCCTGTGCTTCTAAAACCGCAACAGGGGTGCCTTCCATGTCTCCGTTATTTGCGCGCATTGAGTGTTGTACAAAAACCAGCGCAGATTGCATCAAAGATTGAATTTCAGATGGTCCGAGGCTGCCACAAAAAATAACAGATGATTCAATATTCAATTCCTCAACCAAATTCCTTGCATCCCGAAGAAGTTCACCATCACCAACAAACTTAAGCTTTGAATTAGGAAATTTCTTAAGCACTTCCGCAAAAGCATTAATTGTTATTAATGGTGCCTTCTTATCAACAAATCTTCCTACAGCTAAAGCATAATCGCCGGCATAGTCAGGGATGATTTTAAGAAATTCATTCGCCGGTCCGTAACAGGTATAATGAATTTTGTCAGAAGGGCAACCAATTTCCTCAATCATAGTGCACATCTTTTTCGAAACACCGATTACAGCATCGGCATATTCAAAGGCCTCTTTGTATTTTTCTTTGTACCTGGTCAAAGTATTGAATTCTGAGACATCAAAACCATGACAATGAATAACCAAAGGAACCCTGAGCTTTTTAACCACTGACAATATTTCAGCACCACACACTGCATACTCTGCAAGAATCACATCAGGTTTTGTGTGTATTAAGGAATTATAAAAGCATTGCTCATCGGGAGAAAATTTTCTGATACCGGATCTCCACAACACGTATCTGAAAATTCCGTCTATATTATATTTAGGAGAAGCGATCTTGTAAGACTCTAAAAACCTGGGTACCCAGCCGGTATGATAAAAAAACACTTCATCCTTCAGCAATAACCTGTGAGCCTGAATAAAAGTTTCAGAATATGCATTGAAGTTGGGAGAACATAGTGCTATCTTCATTTCTTACAGGTTCCAAAAAGTCCGGGTATCATCATTCCTTCTGAAAAATTACTGCTTCCGAAATTCCGGAGGTCCTTTTTAATTAACAGTTTGACGATGGGTTTTAACAGCATTGAGAATACCTTCCTGTATCGGTAACGCATTCCGGAACGCCTTACCCACAGCCCTATTGCCTGTGCGAATGAACTGTGCCATCCGCCAAAACTATAGATTTCAATTTCTCTGAACCCGTTTTCCATTAATAATTGATTTAATGAAAAAGGTGTATACCTGTAGGCATCGTAGGGTACTTCGTGAAGGTTCCATAAAAACGGAACGGTAAAAAAAAATGTTCCTCCCGGTTTTAAAACCCTGTGAATTTCCTGCAAAGTAACCCCGGGATGAAAACAATGCTCCAGCAGTTCAGTGCCTATTGCAGTATCAAAACTCTTATCCTCTACTGGTATTTTAATTCCATCCCAGTAAATATCAGGTTTAACATTGATATCATAAACCAATGCTGTTTCAATATCAAGACCAACATATTCAGCTACCCCGGAATTTTCCAAAATAAATTTTTTGTAAGGCATCTTTCCGCATCCAACATCCAGCAACCTGCCATGAAATTTATCCACGTTATCTTTCAACGCGCGAAAAATAGATGTCCGGATAAAATAAATATCCAGGTTTTTTTCACTTAATTTTATGTCGACAAACTCATCCATCATTTTAAATAAGTATTGGCTTTAAAACTGAAATTACCCCAGTCCACAGGCCATTTGATTATGGGTGACTGACCATCCCTCTTATAAGCAATTTGAAAAGACAATACTTCGTACACAATATCAAATTCAGTATTTCCGGTTTCTTCTGATCCTTTTCCAACAGAAAGTGAAATGCTGTATGATCCCTTGGATAAATTATGATTTACCAGGTCAACATAAACGTCTGTAGTTTGATTTTCCTTTACATGGATAATTTCGTCCCCAAAAAAAGTTCCAAGTTTGGTATTTTCATCGTTGAAAACAGATCCTGCAATTCTGCACCCTGACAGATTTCTTTTTCCACGGACCTGAACTTTAATTTTCAATGGTTCATCACCGGCAAAGCAATCATCATGAACCGGGTTGATCAATTCAACATATACAATTTCAACTTCCCTCGTGTATTGCCCTCTCCTGAACTTATCTGTAATCATGCATTTAATTTTCGGTGCATCGGTGTTACTTACACTTAAATAACTATTCACTGTTTCGTGTACCCCTCCAAAGTATTCGAGCAGTCCATTTCTTAACAACATCCCTTTATTGCATAGTGCTTTGATTGAAGGCAAATTATGACTCACAAAAAGAAGGGTACGCCCGCTTTGGGATACTTCACTCATTTTCCCGAGGCATTTTTTCTGAAACTCGGCATCACCAACAGCAAGTACCTCATCAATAATCAGTATCTCGGGTTCGAGGTGGGCGGCAACAGCGAAAGCAAGACGTACATACATCCCTGAAGAATACCGTTTCACAGGCGTGTCGAGAAATTTTTCTACCCCTGCAAACTCAACGATTTCATCAAATTTATTTTTGATTTCAGTCCTTGTCATTCCAAGGATGGAACCATTCAGGTAAATATTTTCACCTCCCGTCAACTCAGGATGAAACCCTGTTCCAACTTCGAGCAAACTGGCTACCCTGCCCTTAATTGAAACACGGCCTTCTGAAGGATCCGTAATCCTGCTCAGTATTTTAAGTAACGTAGATTTGCCTGCGCCGTTTCTGCCGATGATACCGATGCGGTCACCTTTATTCACTTCGAATGAAACATTTCTCAGTGCCCAGAAATCTTCAGTTCTGTCTGACCTTGTCCCCGGAGAAAAAACGGAACGCATGCCGGCAGTAATTTCCTCACGGAATGTTTTATACTTATGGCCTGACGCATGCCGGAGCCGGTACATCTTTCCAAGGTTCTCTGTTTTAATTACAATGCTCATATTGTCCTTAGATGATATCGGCAAATCCCTTTTCGAAATTCCTGAAATATTTTATTCCAAAGAATGTGAGTAATAATGTGAATACAATGGACAGGATAAATCCCGGCATGTATATATGTGCATTGTTTCCTAAAAGGCACCAGCGAAAACCGTCGATGATCCCAACCATCGGATTCAGGGAATACAATAAACGGTACTTCTCACTTACTACTGATGAACTGAATCCAACGGGAGAAATGTATAGCCCTGCCTGCACAATAAAGGGAACAACGTACCGGAAATCCCGGTACTTCACATTCACGGCAGCAATAAAAACGCCTGCACCGAAAGAAACAAGTAATGCAAAGACAAAGAAAACAGGGAGCAGTAATATGGTGATGGGGGGCGTGAATTGATACCAGATCATCAGCGCCGCAAGAATGACCAGTGAGATCAGGAAGTCAACAATTGCTACCAGCAGTGTACTGGCAGGAACGAGCAGACGAGGGAAATATACCTTACTCAGCAAATTGGAATTCGAAATCAATGACTGGCTTGCCTCAGTGAATGCATTGGAAAAAAACTGCCAGGGAATGAGGGCTGCACATACAAGAAGTGAATATGGAACACCTTCAGCGGGCAAGTTTGCGATCTTCCCAAAGACGAGCGTGAAAACAACAAGCGTTATTAACGGGCGGATCAGGCTCCAGGAAATTCCCAATGCAGTTTGCTTGTAGCGTACCAGAAAATCCCTCCATGCAAGAAAATACAACAGCCCGCGAAAACGCCACAATTCCCGCCAGTAGTGACCAATATTTTTTTTTGGCTCAATTATTATATCGAAGTCCGCACTCATGGATGGGCTGGCGTATATGTTTTCAAAAACAAATGCAGAAGAAAATTTCCACACCGCTTTCGGAAACGGGAAAAATTATTTCGCGTAGTTAACAGACCTTGTTTCTCTGATCACAGTAACCTTCACCTGCCCCGGATATGTCATTTCATTCTGAATCTTGTTGGCGATGTCAAAGCTCAGCATCTCAGCCTGCTTGTCATTTACTTTTTCGCTTACCACAATAACGCGCAATTCACGTCCTGCCTGGATGGCGAATGTCTTATCAACGCCCTGGTAGCTCATCGCCATTGCTTCCATATCCTTCAGTCGCTTGATGTATGATTCCAGGACTTCACGCCTGGCACCCGGACGTGCGCCGCTGATTGCATCGCATACCTGCACAATGGGTGAAAGGATGCTAGTCATTTCTATTTCATCATGGTGCGCGCCGATGGCGTTGCATACTTCCGGATTCTCTTTATTTCTCTCGGCGATCTTCATGCCCAGAATTGCATGCGGTAATTCAGGCTCATCATCAGGAACCTTACCGATATCATGGAGAAGTCCGGCACGTTTAGCAAGTTTCACATTCAGTCCGAGCTCAGTTGCCATCAACGCACATAGGTTTGCAACTTCACGAGAGTGTTGTAATAGATTCTGTCCGTAAGAAGAGCGGTATTTCATCCTTCCTACCATGCGGATCATTTCAGGAGCCAGTCCGTGAATACCCAGATCGATGGTTGTCCGCTTCCCTACTTCCACAATTTCATCTTCAAGCTGGCGCTTCACTTTAGCAACCACCTCTTCGATGCGGGCGGGGTGAATACGGCCGTCTGTAACCAGCTGATGTAGTGCCAACCGTGCCAATTCTCTTCTTACAGGATCAAAGCAGGACAAGATGATAGATTCAGGCGTATCGTCTACGATGATTTCAACCCCTGTAGCTGCTTCCAGCGCACGGATGTTTCTTCCTTCACGTCCGATAACACGACCTTTTACATCATCATTTTCGATATGGAAAACTGTTACGGCATTCTCAATGGCATGCTCAGTAGCAACACGCTGAATGGTCTGGATTACGATCTTCTTTGCTTCTTTATTGGCAGTCAACTTCGCCTCCTCCATGATGTCTTTGATATAAGACAAGGCATTTGTCTTGGCTTCTTCCTTAAGCGCTTCCACAAGTTGACCTTTGGCCTGTTCTACGCTCAGACCGCTTATCTTTTCCAATTGCTCAACCTGTCTCGAATGCATTTTCGCCAGCTCTTCTTTCTTTCCGTCGAGGATAGACAACTGATTCTTCATGTTGGCCTGCAGCGTATCATATTCCTGTTGCTTGCGTTGGGTTTGCTCTGTCTTTTGAGCAAGGGCTTGTTCCTTTTGTTTGATGCGGTTTTCAGCAATTACGGCAGCTTTTTCTTTTTCAGAGATGTGTCTTTCATGCTCTGATTTCAGTTGCAGAAACTTTTCTTTGGCTTCAAGAATTTTATTTTTCTTCACGACCTCGGCATCATTCTCTGCATCTTTCACAATTGATTTTGCACGTTCTATAGCGATAAGTTCACGTGACTTCATTCCTTTTTTAAGGATAAACCATGAAACTATTCCTCCCGCAACCAGTGCCAGGACGCCGACTGCAATCATTATTATTAAACTATCTTCCATAATTATTTTTTCAAATTTTGGGTTTTTCTTCCTTCATTGAAATAAAACCCTGAGTGATTAAACAAAAAAAACCCGCAATCATACTAAGAGACTTCGTCAAACCCCTTATGATAGAGGTGGAACCGCCAGGCGTTTTTCTGGTTTCTGCCGTGAACATTCCGGAACGAGTTCCAAAATAGACCGTGAGTTGCCTCATGGATGCAGCCTGCCATTGGATGCCTTAAGCTTAATTCCAATGATATCGAAGTGTTGAGTTTTTTAAAGTGAATCTCAGTATAAATGCGGGATACCTTTTAAGAGTATGCAGTATGCAGTTGGCAGTTGGCAATAAATCCATTAATACGGCTTACCTTGCAAACAATAAACTTCAAACTATAAACTCTTATTCAAAGAACGTTCTTCCTTTATGTAGTAGCTGTTTCTTCCGAAGCCAGGTATTCATCAATCAGCAATTTCAAATAATCAACCTGATCAGCGGCTTCATCCTGCCCTGTCTTCTTATCCTGCTTATGATGACCCATCGCTTCGGTAGCAAACTGCAATGCACACATTGCCAATAAATCCTGCTTGTCCTTAACAGCATAGCTGTCTTCGAACTCCTTAAGCCGTTTATTGATAGCCTGTGCAGCTTGCAGCACTTTCTCCTCCTCTTCTTTCGAAACACGAAGTGGATAGGAACGGTTGCTGATGGAAACTTTTACTGAATTTAATTCGCTCATAAAGGAGCCTGATTCACTATTTATGATTAATATCAATCAGCGCAACACTTTTGTCAATCTCGCTGATCATGTCGTTAACTTTCGTTTTTAATCCTGAAATCTGTGCCCTGGTTTTCACCCTTGTAACATCCCGGAACTCCTCAAACCCCTGCTGCATCATCCTTACACGCTCTTTTTCAACCTTGACTTCTGATTCCAGATGTGCTTTTTCCTCCTTCAGTTTGTGCAATTCCTTACGCAGATTCTGATGCGAATTTATTAAATTCTGAATCTGCTTCTCTAAATCGCTTAATTTATTTTTAAGGTCACCCATTTCCGGGAGTTTTTTATTGTTGTAAATCTATGCGCAAAGAAAGCAAAAAGGTTTGAATTAACACCTTAATTATCAACAGCCATTGTTTACAATATCAAGGAGATGGGAAGCACTTCTAAAGCAGGGAATCAGGTGGGTTGGGCCCAGTTTCGACCGATAAATCGTTTGCCCCTGCATGATGTCCTATCCTGATCAATGCAAGTTTGAGCTTCAACTTATAATCATCCTGAAGCCATTTTACATAGCTTTCTGATGTTTTGCTAAGGCACCTGCAAAATATCCTGATCCTGAATGCGATCTCTTCCTTAAGCAAATCAGCCAGCATCAGTGCTTCATCTGTGCCATTGCTGTTGGCCAGGCACATGGCGAGGTGCTGCTCCATGCTTCGCTGTATCACCACTTTAGGGCGCTGTCCTGTGCTGGCTGCATACTGGTGTTCAGCCCTGACATCGAAATCAATGGATGGAGAGTTTTTGAATTTATCCCGCAACTCCTGTGGCATCTCATACCTGAAATTCATTTCAATGTCTTCATCATTCAGGATTCCGGCAAGGTAAAGCTCAGGATTCTGAAAAATGCTCCGCCAGTCTACTGCCGAATCCCACAGTCCAAACCTGCTTAGGTTATTCCCAAGGTCGATTACTGTAAATTCTTTTTTGTGCTGCAGAAACCGTGACCCTCTCCCAATCATCTGAAAATAAAGAGTCAATGACTTTGTTGCCCTGTTAAGGATGATACTTTCAACTGATGGCTCATCAAAGCCTGTGGTAAGAATACTTACTGAAGTAAGAATGGCATCGGGTTTATTTTTAAACCAATCAAGTATCTCTCTTCGCTCACCTGCCGTATGGGTATGGTCAAGGTGCCTGATGTCGTAGCCGGCATCCTGAAAAGTTGCATAGACATATTGAGAGGTGGCAATTCCGTTATTGAAGATCAGTGTTTTTTTGCCTGCACTTTTTTCCCGGTACGCGCTCAGCAGTTTATCCTGCATGACATGGCTGTTATACAATCTCTCCGAAGAACTCACTGTATAGTCGCCGCTCATACCAACTTTTAATGTAGTAAGTCCAACCTGATAATGCCATGTTGTTGCTTTGGCCAGGTATCCATTACCAACCAGCGAAGAAATGGACTCGCCTACAATGAGTTCATCATAGGTATCCTTCATCCTTATCTTGATATTGGAACTGAGAGGTGTTGCCGTAACGCCAAGGAGCACTCCCTTTTCATAATAGGACAATAACTTCCCGAAAGAATTATGATGGGCCTCATCCACGATCATCAAACCAACACTGTCAAGGCTCAGAATTTTATCCCGCAGCCTGTTGTTCAGAGTCTCAACCATCGCAACATAACACATGTAATCATTAGGTACAGGTAATTCTTTTACAGCACTGTTTATCACCATATTATGAACTCCAAACTCCGTAAGCATTTTGGAAGTCTGGGCGCACAATTCAATTCGATGGGTAAGGATTAACACCTTCTTCCCTGTGGACTCAATATACCTTCTTGCAATTTCAGAGAAGATAACTGTTTTACCTCCGCCTGTGGGCAATTGGTATAGAAGGTTGTACCTGGAAGGATGATCCTTTAACCGATCGGATATTTCATCAATGGCTTTTAACTGATAATCATACAGTTGTTTCCCTGTTGTACCGGCCGTTATTTCTGGTTGTGTTGACACGATTGCGATGTATCCTTTTTTAAGGGCGGCAAGATACCGTTACAAAATCTACTTAAACCTTACATCTGTAAGTTTTCTTTTACGGGGTTGCCAACATCCTTAACCACATCAGGGTAAAATTTTCTGACGTAAAGTGTATCAACACCACATATGAATGAAATTTTAATCAGGAATCCAATGCAAAAGAAAAACAACAGGTTAAAGCATCGCACAAGGCAGCGACAAAGGATGAGTCGTAAGACAATACTTATTCTTACAGCTTCCAGCATTGCATGCATGTCTATTGCGCTGACTATTTTTCTGAGTACAAGCAGGGTTGAAAAATCCATGGCTGCAGTAAGCATTTATGTTGTGCCGGATGAAAATCCCGTGGTTGAGATGATACTGGATGCACCGGTCATTAGACAACTTCCGGTAATTGGTCCAAATACCATAATTGTTAAGACATTAAAAGTTGATCAACAGGCTGCACAAAATCACAATAACTAACAGCTAAGGATAAACAATGAGACTCGTAAACACCTTGATCCGAAACCTGTTTGCAATGGCAATACTGACTGTATTTTGTATGCCTTCTACCTTTGCTATTAATCGCGTTTCCATTGCTTCCGGTAACTGGAATGCATCAGCAACGTGGTCTCCATCAGGATCACCTTCTCCGGCGGATAACATTACCATCGCTACAGGTCACACAATTACTGTTGGTACCAACCAAACTGTTCACCACCTGACCATCAACCAGGGTGGGAAACTTACGTGGAATACATCCAATACTCTTTCTGTAACCGGAAATATCACTGTGAATGGAACCGTATTAATGAATGGCGGAAACATCTCACTCACGAATTACGGACTTGCATTTAACCTCGGGGCAAATGGCTCTTTCACATGGGAACCCGGAACCAACACTGTTGCTGCAGCTACTTTGTTTACAAACGGGATTGAAGCCTTTGCGACTACAAGCACGCTGATCATCAAAAAATGGTACAACTATGCTGTTCCGCTGACTTCCGTTGTCTCCGGAAATTTCGGCAACCTGGAGCTCAACACCTTCAATGGAACGAATATTCCTGAATGGAACCAGAACAACGGTTTTCAAATACATCAGATCCCCGGTACACTTACTGTTGATGCAGGATGGATCACCCTTGATAAATCAGGAAGCATCAGCAATACAACGATAGGAAAAGTCATCCTGAAAAATGCAAACTCTTCTCTGTATATTCATAACGGAACCCATCCATCTTCATTCAACTTCACCACTTCATCTGTAACTAACAATGGCGGAACTTTTTATGGAATCAATGACGGTAACGGCAATATCAACCTGCAAGTAACAGGAAATTTCATCAACTACGGCAATGTCAAAGTCATCAACAACTCAGGTATTGCAGGTGTGTCAAATGGAAATGCAACGTTTACTGTTGACAGCACATACAATCAGTCAGGAGGAGATACCCGGATCATCTACAACGTTTCCACAACCAATTCAGGATTATTCACGGCGGGATTCAGAAACATCAATCTGACAGGCGGAATTTTCATGGGACAAAGCGGTGTAAGAACCTCAGGAGGATCATGCAACATGAATGTCACTCAAAACTTCAATATTAATTTTTCAAACAATGCCAACAAATTCAGAGGTGCATCCATTTCCTCCATTGGTGCGAATATCAATAAGGTTCAGTTCAATTTAACCGTTGGTGGAAACCTTTCCATCGCCGGTGTATTGAATGCTGAGGTCACCAGTTCGGCAGCAGCAGGAACAGAAAATGTTAATATCAATGGCACAAGTTCAATAAGCGGATGCACTGTCAGCTTCAATTATGGAGCACCGGCAGCTGCTCATGGCAACACGCTCACAATGAATGGAAACGTTTCAATTACAGGAGGCATACTTTTTCTCTCCAGAAACAACGGTCCATCAGCAATCAACTTAAACGGCAACATGGACCTTAGCGCGGGTCAAGTAACATTAAAAGGCGGAGACAGCATTGCTACCATGACCATTGCAGGGAATTACACGCAAACGAGCGGTCAGTTTTACATTCATAACAACAGTTCTTTACCTTCAACCGTTGCAAGTAGTGTTACGGTACTGAATAATTACAGCCAGACAAGCGGAACATTTTCATTCGACAGCAATCCATCCAACGCTTCAGCCAATCATCAGCTTAAAATCAGCGGGTCCAATTTCAACATTGGAGGAAACAGCATAATCATGAGGGCAGGCGCAGGAACATGCTCATCCTTCGGAATCATTAATTATAAACGAACAGGAATTATCAATTACAACAGGAGCAGCAGTTCTGTTACACTAAGTCAGATTAAGCAGCTGATCAGCAACCAGAGTACATTGAATGTGGCCGGCGGAAATTTCCTCGTCTCTTCTACTCCTACTCTCGTAAACGACATGGCCAAGGTAGATAAAGGGGCAATTTTAAATCTGACCGGAAATAAAATTGAATCGAACAATACATACCCATTCTCAACCATCAATGTTGATTCCAATGCCACATTGGCTTTAAGCAGGGCACAAGGACTTTATGACGGAACAACCGGCGGATGCATGACTCCAGGAATTACTTTTAATCTGCATGCAAATAGTATTGTTGAGTACAATGGAGGAAGCAATCAAACGCTCACAGGAAATCTCGCAGGACTACTTCCTGTCAGTAACCAGTATGGAATCCTGAAAATAAATATGCAGGGCACAGCTCGGGCAATCTTAAACAATACAGTAATCGTTCGCACAAAACTCATTCTGACAAACGGTGCACTTGATCTTGCCGGCAATTCACTGACGATATGTACCGGCAATCCTACTGCGATAACAAGGACGAACGGTTATATAAACAGTGAACTTGCAGGAGGATTAACTGCAGGAACTGTGATATGGAAAAACATGAACTTCGGCCTACATGAATTTCCATTTGGTACGAGCGCTTCAGCTTATCTCCCTGTACGATTGTTTTTTCTTGCAGGACTTACGACAGATGTGAGCGTTTCAACCTATGCAGCAACAACAACTGACAATGAGCCGCTACCAATGTTCAATGGCATACCGGTCAACTTTAATGCAGCAACTGAATCATTTCCATCAACAGACATTATAGACAGATGGTGGGTGATCAATGCGCCCGGAGTAATGGCCGGACTTACTGTATCCTATGAAGGTGCGGTAAATACAATTGATGCAAATTACCAGACCGGCCAAATTGGATTTCTATCATGGACAGGAAGTTCGTGGTGTGCGCCGGCAAGTTCAGGTGCCGGAATAATTACAGGAGTCGGAACAGTTTCAACGGAAGAAATTTCCAACCTGTCAGTACTTACGATTGGCCGCCAGGGCAGTTTGCGCACAGCAAGTAATATTCGCCAATTAATTGTAGAGCAAACGGGTGATGAAGCAGCAATAACCTGGAAAACCGAGCAAGAACAAAATAGCGATTACTTTATAATTGAAAGAAGTATTGATGGAAGCAACTTTGAAGAAATATCAAGAAAGAAAGCAGCAGGTACAAGCAATTCAGTTTTGAATTATTCAGCCATTGATCCAAAACCAATTGATGGTAAATCCTATTACAGGATCAGGCAGTTTTCAATAGATCGTTCATCTTTGAACAGCACCGTTGCAGAACTTGTATTCACTTCAACAAGTCAAACAGGGGTCTCCATTGAATCAATCGGTCCGAATCCATTTGAGTCCGCCTTCAATGTAAACTATAAGGTGAACGCAGACGGCGTTGTACGTTTTGAATTGAGCGGTAGCAGCGGACAACTTATTCATCAATCAGAGGTTTATGATTCTCAGGGATCACATAGCTTCAATTTTTCTGAAGGCAGCAAGTTGCAGTCCGGTGTTTATTTTCTGAAAGTCACCTCAGAAGGTAAATCAGTGACGAAAAAGCTGGTAAGAAAATAACAGGCAACCCGTTAATTTTTTCCGGAAATCTCAATTCCTGGTTATTCAGGCTGAATTCCTTTACGGAAATTCCAAAAAATTATCAAAAAACACTACAAATCTTACATATGTAAGTATTTGCTTTTCGCGCTACCAACATAACCACCCTTTGAAGTGTAAACAATTTGAGTAAAAAACCACATTTCAATAACTCTTCAAAAAAAGAAGTCATTATGAAAAAGAAACAAAGCCGGCTACGCCATCGTCAACGCCAGAAAATGAGTCGCAGAACTGTAATGGTTATTGCAGCATCATGCATGACATGTGCAATTGTAGGACTCACCATTTTCTTCAATATGTCTAGGGTAGATAAATCCATGG
Organism: uncultured Flavobacteriales bacterium; assembly: GCA_964356415.1. GTDB lineage: Bacteria > Bacteroidota > Bacteroidia > AKYH767-A > 2013-40CM-41-45 > JAPLDB01. Next base: position 19,311 of record CAYHHK010000016.1, on the reverse strand, counting down.
CTGATTCACGTAATCTGCCGGTAAGTGTTTTAATGATTGAAGATGATGAACCTGTACTGGTAAAAAATCAGCCGGTGGCAATTGTTAAACAAACACAAATCATTGACGCAAATACCAGGATTGAGCGCAGTCCGAAAATTGTGAATGCGAATGCACAGGATCAGAACAATTAAATACTATCCAACATTTTTTCTCAAAAAACCAAACACCACAATGCATATGAACTCGATTAAAAACCGTCTGCTTGTAATTTTACTCACAGTATGTGTATCACCATCTGTTTACAGTGCCACTAAAACAGCTGCAGCAACCGGTAGCTGGGCCACAGCAGCAACCTGGTCTCCGTCAGGAGTACCGGCAGCAGCCGACAGTGTTGTAATTCCTTCAGGCAAAACTGTTACCGTGGCAGCAAATGCCTCAATTGCAGGAGTCAATGTACTCACCGGGGGCATCCTGACAATTAACAGTAGCAGGACACTCACGATGTCGCAGTCACTCACTGTAGCCGGAACAATGACAAACAACGGTGTAATCGCCTTTGCTTCCGGCAAGGCATTTACCATCAGTGCTGGCGGTACATTTACTTGGAACCCCTCAACGAGCACATTGGCTACAGCTACCCTGTTCACAAACGGAATCGAAAATTTTGAAAGTACAAGTACGCTCATCATTAAAAAATGGTATGATCAATCAAATGTGCCCCTTGGATCAGTGGTAACAGGAAACTTTGGCAACCTCACCATCACCCTTGCCAATACCACAGAGTGGAAACAACAAAACTATTTTCAGTCACATCAGATTGTGGGAACACTGACCATTACCTATGGGTACATCACACTTGATAAGAGTGGAACTATTTCCAATACAACAATCGGTAATATTAACCTGACTGCTGCAACAGCATACCTTGATTTTCATAGTGGTACACACCCGGGATCATTTACAGTGAATACCACCAACCTGACAGTCACCAATGGAACATTAGAGGGATTACTCAACGGAAATGGCAATATCACATTTAATGTTACCGGAAGTGTTTCAGTAACAGGAACAGGTTATCTATACGTTATCAGGAATACAGGAACAGCAGGAGTTGGAAATGGAGAAGCCACTTTTAATGTTACTGGGAATTTCTCTCAGTCAGGTAGCAGTTCTAGATTTTACGGTTTATACAATGCAACGACATTTACCGCCGGGAATGCAACCATGACAGTCGGCGGAAATTTGTCATACTCCGGAGGAACCTTTATGCTGCATTATGCCTGCCATGTTGGTACAGGCACCACATCACTTACTGTGAATGGAAATTCAACACTTAATTATCTGACTACGGGAAATATTTTCAGGATCACCGGATTAACTGTTCTCTCAAGCACCAATTCCACATCAAAGATGAACTTTAAAAATGGAGGTTCTCTTACATTCACAGGAGTTGCAGGGGAATTTACCTCAAGTTCAACATCAGGTGTTGAAACAGATACTATAACCGGAAATATGACTGTCAGCGGTGGATGGTGCGGCTTTAACTGGCCTGCTTCCACCAGCAGGGCGCATGCAACAACGCTCGTCATTGGCGGAAACTATGCTGCCACAGCAGGATCTATGGCATTCTCATGGTTTGGTCAGGCACTTACTGCTTCTATCGCAGGAAATATTACTATCACAGGCGGATCAACATGGGCCAGGTATGAAGCTGGCGCTACCACACTTTCTGTAGGTGGATATTACACCCAATCAGCCGGAACATTTTATGTGCTGGGAAATCTGGCTTCATCTGCAACTTCCGGAACAACCATGGACCTGGCCGGAAACTTTACAGTCAGCGGCGGAACTTTCAATGCTTCTGCTTATCCGGGCAGCACTGCTGCTGCGGGACTTGCCACCATCAACCTCAGCAATGACTTTACATACTCAGGGGGAACAATAACGGAGTCTGCAACAACAGTCGGGCGCGGACGATTCCGCTTCCTGAAATCCGGAACCGTTACAGTAATAGGAGGAGGAACGATTTCGAATACGGTTGACTTCTATATTCCAAATACAGGAACTACTGTCAACCTTGCAACTTATGTGTTAACCGGATCCGGTGATTTTATCATGTCAGCAAGCACCGGACTCATGATGGGTTCAACAGGTGGAATCAGTACCTCTGGTGCAACAGGAAATGTTCAGGTAACGGGTACAAGAACCTATGGTGCTACTTCTGATTTTACTTACAATGGTTCTGTAGCCCAGGTTACCGGAAACGGATTGCCGGCTACTGTAAATAACCTGACAATCAATAATAGTGCAGGTGTTACACTTTCCCAAACTGTTGCAGTCAGCAATATCCTCACACTCACAACAGGAAAAGTGACCACAGGCTCCTATGAAGTCAACTCTACTAATACTTCCACTTCAGGTATCATAAGTCAATCCGTAACAGATTATATCAACGGAAACTTAAGGCGAAGTATAAGCAGCTCGGGTTCGTACGATTTTCCTGTCGGAACCTCTGCCAACTATGAACCAATGAATATGAACATCACCTCAATTTCCGGTGCCTCCAACTTACTGGTTGCATTTGTCAATGCAAATCCAATCGATGTTTCCTTCCCGCTCACGGCTGTAACGGTTAGCGGCACACCAATCACAGAGATGCTGAACTATGGCTACTGGACCCTCACACCGAATACAACAATAACAAGCAGTGATTATACAGTTACTGTAAGTGAAAAAGGTCACACTAACGGAGTTTCCAACCCACAGGCATACACGGTTCTTACAAGGGATAATTCGACTTCCTATTGGGTTGCTACAAACGGAACCCACAACAACAATACACAAAGCAATGACGGAACAACTGTATCCGCCGCCCGTGCAGGCCTTTCCACAAGGTATGATTACGGTATTGGATTCAGCTCCGGCGGTTCATTACCCATCAAGCTGATTTATTTTACAGCTGAATTGATCGAAGGCATGGTAAATCTCAACTGGGCTACCGCCGCTGAAGTGAACAACAATTTCTTTACTGTTGAAAGGTCAACTGACGGGGAAAATTTCGAACCCCTGCTTACCAAACCCGGCGCAGGAAACAGCACCGTAAATCTTTACTACAATGCTGTTGATGAAAGTCCACTGGGTGGCTATTCATACTACCGCTTAAAGCAAACAGATTTTGACGGTCACTATACATACAGCGATATTGAAACTGTAAAGAACGGTGAAGGTGGAGAAGACGGCATGTCTAAAATGGAAATTAAATCTATTGCGCCGAATCCATTCGTTGAAAAATTCAAGGTGTCATTCATGATCAAAGAGTCAGTTCTTGTTGACTTTACACTGATGAATTCCTCAGGACAAACAGTTGCGCAAGAAAAGATCCAAACCGAAGAAGGAATAAATACCTATGAATTCATAGACAAATACAATCTCAAAAAAGGAATTTATTTCGTGACCCTTATTTACAATGATCAGAAAGTTATCCAAAAAATAATCAAAAATTAAAATCAGGAAAATTTATAAAGTGAGACGGACTTGATAAGATTGACAAATTAACACCTCCGAAAAGCGGTAAATCACAAGCTAGAATAAAAACAAAGATGAGAAAGAGCAGAAGACAGACACAGGTCCCGAAAACAAAGATGAGAATGCGGATGATCGTAATCACCGGCACTTTGTGCATGATGTTCGTATTGTCACTGGGCTGGCTCGTATTTCTCAACCTTTCACAGAATACCCGTACCAGTGCATCCAATACAGAGATCGGCGGAGCAATACTCAACAACGGCGAGATCATTTCAAACTTCACATGGGAGCAAGACCCTGCAACAAAAGCTACCCTGGGACCGGATGCGGTTAATATTTCGAATACGGCTCATACAGCATTCGGAGGCAGAAGTTCAACAGGTGGACTTGCACCGGGACAACCTGCTCAGGATATTAATATGGTATTGCCTGCAACTCCACTGTTTGATGTGGAAGGTATTGACATAAGCATCGATTTTAAAAGACGCGAACCCTCAGGAAGTTTCATCACGCGTGGCAAATCGATCGACTTCGGATTCAAAAAAGGATTTATTTTCATAACCTACCGAACCATAGGACTGAGCGGCGGCTTTGAAACCGTTACAGCTACCACAGATTATGAAATCCCAATGGATGAACAGTTCAGAAACTATCGCTTCATATATACACCCACCACAGGCAAAGGAGAACTGTTTGTAAACAGCGTAATCATTTGGAGCAATGACGGTGATAAAAATACTGCCATGTACTGGAATGATGCCGGATCAGTTTTTGTTGCCAAAGGAATCGACGGCGGTGGAAAGGACATCCCTGTAATCGATAACTTTATAATACGCACAACAGGTTCTGTATCGCCACTCGCTGAATCTTTGATCAATTTCATGCTGGTGCCTTCAGGGGGTGATATCAATATTCACTGGAGTACTATTGCAAATGACAAAGTGGATTATTTCACCATTGAGCGTTCTGTAAACGGTGTTGACTTTGCCAACCTTACGAACATTGCTTCTGACCTGTCAATAAAGGAAGGTGAAGCGTATTTATTTACCGATAAATCCGTAAGCACTCCGGGAATATTGTTTTACAGAATCAGACAGACATTCAAGGATGGCAAGTTCATCACGCACGCTACATCGGCCATAAAGATCAAAACAGACAAGGCATTTACAATCGACAGGATCTCCCCTCCTACTTTTCAGAACTCATTCAACCTGTCATATTACATTCCTGCAAACGGGCGTGTATGGGTGCAACTTGTTGACGAAAACGGCAACATTCAAAGCAGTGAAACATTTGAAGCAACACAAGGAAAAAATGTTTATACTTTCAGGGATAAGAAAAACATATCAACAGGAACTTACACACTAAATCTTGTTTTTGATGATAAAAAGGTAACAGCAAAGGTGACGAAGGTTTGAGTTTTGTTGATTGGTTGAATAGTTAATTGGTTGATTTGGTGATTGGGGTAATCCATTAAAGAAATTTCATTTTTGCTACTTTCCTTTATCAGCTTCTCTGGTGTTTTTTTTACAAATTAATTTCTCCCCTAATCCATACCAATCTTGAAGATTAAAAATGGACGATAATCCTATCTTTACCCTTCTGTCACTGATAAAACAACTATGATTTAACGATAATCACCCGCGAACCGGCCATTTACTGAGGTCTTTTTCCAATAGCTTTTCACTATGTTTGTATTTTCAACCATCCATGAGAAAACTATTATTGTTACCTCTTCTAATAATATGCTTCGAAGCATTTTCTCAGTTCCCGGATGAATCTGATCCCCACCGCGGTCTGTATGTAGATCGCTTTGCAAAAAAACTGCAGGGAGTAAATGTTTATGATCCGAACTTTTCAATTCTTGCAGCAGATTTAAACCGAGACGGTGTTTTTGAAAAAGAAGATGCATTATTGCAATATTGTTCTGAAAATCACATCACAGATATTGAATTGTATGACCTGGAGAAAATTATTGGCGGGTCACTGACAGCATGGAATGAAAACACAAAAATGTATGAACCATTGGAAAAGCACCTCTGCCGTTTTATGCAGAAAGCACGAGATCGATTTTGTATCACAGAAATTGGTGCTGCCGGAGGAGCAGCATATGCTTTCGACAGTGTAGTTGCATTCAATGAAAGGTATCCTGTTACTGAACCTTACCATTTAAGACAAGACCAACGCTCCTCCGCATTATTTGATACGACACTCAATATTGTGGAAAGAAGGATTTCTTCCACCGATCCCGAATTCAAAAAAGCAGAAGTTTTAAAATACGCGCTTCGGACTGCAGACTTCAATGCCTGCAATCCTTGCGGTGCAAGGTTCGACAATATCAATTCAGAATATGAGTTCTGGTATAACTGTACCGGCGACCTTGCAGGTTTTCAATCATTGCTGTTTGCAATGAATTCTATCAAACAAATGTACAATACCGGCCATCCGGATCATCCGCTGCGTATTGAATCTTATCTTGCCACACTAACCTACTGTTCAAATTTACAAGACGTTATTAATTTCCTCGACGGCTGCAATAATTGTGCTCCCTGCAGTACTTGTACTAACCCGCATCCGAAACTTGTTGACCGCTTGATCTACGGACAGCTAACGGGAAGCGGCAACAACTATAATTATTATGTTCAGAATTTATTCGAGCAAGCCCAAACGGGCGATAGCTCTGACTACCATACTTTATTATACTCAGAGGGTATCAATACAGGAGGCAGTGTTGATTACCTCGGCCCATGGTTTGAATTATCCCCGTTTAATACAATTTTTTCTGCTGAACTGAATTATTACAATGGCTACCGAAATCACCCCGGTGCCACATTCTGGAGTCCCGAATCCAATAATCTTCAACCGGGAGGTGTCATCTGGTTTGCTGCCTCACACATGGTTGGCCATCGGGACAATCCATTGGTCGTTCAAAATTCAGGTCCTTACTGCTCCTATAACAGTCCTGTCAATATTACATTCTACTATCTGGGCCCTGAAGATCCCGGGATAGATTTTGAATTCTGGGTTACCCGCGACAGTGATGGCGTAGTTGTTTATCCGCAAGCCGGAGGAATAATTTCAGGAACCTCATCCCCTTTCATTCCATCCACTTCCACATTGCCCTGGCATCCGGCAATCGATTTTTCAGATACAATTCTATTTCCGCCACTCATACTCCCATCGGGACATTACACATCGCACATAAATCTATATTATGATCATCATGCCGGATGTATGTATTCAAGCGATTATCCAATCAGGATCGATGATCATCCCGCTTTACAAGTGATCGGAGATACTGCATTCTGTCATGGTGAGTTTACGACACTTAAATGCAGCGCCGGCAATGCATACCAGTGGTATAAAGACAGCCTGCCAATTACGGGAGCCACAAGTCAGTTGCTGAAAGTAACAGAAGATGGAAATTACCATTGTTATGTGCAGGCCTGGACGATCTGCAATGGATTTACTGATACTGTTCACATTCATGTAAAAACATTGCCTTCATTTTTTGTCAACGCATTTTGCAATGGCAATGGAACAGTCACACTGAAAGCAAACCTTGATGCGCCAAATGCTTCATCAACCAATATGCACGGCGATGGCGGATTGCTCTATCAGTGGAATACCGGAGCAATTACCGACCAGATCACAGTTACTCCAGGCGCTTCCAGTTCTTCCTACCGACTTATTGCAACAAGTCCTTATTCCGGATGTTCGGCTTACCGTGATGCAAAAGTTCCGGCAACTCCAATAAACAGTTATGCGGCATCTATAACCATCACCTCCTCTCCATCAACTTCATGCAGTCACGATGGTGTTTTGCTTGCTGCACTAAATCCTTATCCTGGAGCAGTAGTATCATATTTATGGTCAACCGGTGAAACAACAGCCACAATCTCAGGCCTGGCACCGGGGCAATATTCAGTTGTGCAAACTGTATGGGCCGGTGCCTGCTCTTATTATGCAACTGTGAATGTTGGCACATTGCCGGTTGATTCTCCCAATGTAAGCGTATTAATTAACAATGTCTCGTGTCACAATTCAAATGATGGATCAATTCAGATAACGCTGACCGGCGGACACCCTCCGTTTCATTTCAAATGGAGAGAAATTCCGGATGATACATTGCGCGATCCTTTTTCGCAAAACCAGGCAAATCTTTATGCAGGATTGTATCATGTTTCAATCTATGATTCTTCAGGGTGTGAATTCACAACGTCGTATTTTGTTTCATCAGCAAATGGATCAATAGCAATCACCACAGGAACTGTGAATGCTGTTACGCTCTGTGCCGGCGATCACTCAGGATCGGCAACAGTGAATGCAGCGGGAGGTAATTCACCATATTCGTATCTATGGAATGATTCTGCAATGTCTGCCGGTCCCACTGCCTCAGGCCTTTATGCCGGAACATATCGTGTAACCGCAACGGATGCAAACGGATGCACCGCCATTCAAATGGTTTCTGTACCATCAAATGTTCTTCAACTCACTGCAGCTTTATTGGATTCAAGCAGGATAGTTTTGAATTGCGATTCTTCAACCAATGGTTTTCTTTTTGTTGATATATGTGGCGGCACTTTGCCATATAATTTCAATGGGAACTGGATATTTGATTCGCTTGCACACATTGAAAACCTCACCGCCGGGAATTATCCCCTGGTAATCACTGATGCAAACGGATGCACGGTTACAGATTCCTTCCAAATAACCGCGCCTTCACCGGTAAGCGCAGTCCCAAACATCACACACACTTCTTGTATTGGCTGTCCTGACGGGAGCATTCAAATAATCTCTTCCGGCGGAACTCCACCATACTCCATCTCGTGGACACCAATGAACGGCAACCTGAATGGAACCTTAATTGAAAATCTAACTGCAGGAATCTACCTAATTTGCATTTCAGACTCATTCAATTGTACTATTTGCTTTAATGATACAATACTTGATGATCCTCTGATAAGCGAAGAAATACATAGCAAAGGCTTAAAAATATACCCGAACCCATTTGACAAGTCGGCTACACTTTTCTTAAAATCAATTCCGGAAGGGTGCAAATTTTCTATTTACGATTTGACTGCAAGAAAGCTGATCGAAATAGAACCTGTTAAATCTGAGACAATCATTGACAGAAAAAATCTCAGTTCAGGAATTTATTACTATATCTTAACGGGAAAAAACATCCTGACATTAAATGGAAAAATAATATTGTACTGATGAACCGGAAACTATTGTGCCTGGCGTAAATCTCCAATTCGTCTGCATATCCTTAGTGCTCCAGTTCCGCTTCACTCAGTCACTTCACAACATAGTCACTTAGTCACTTTCTTCATCCCTTCTTATTCATCTCCTCCCACAGCACATCCTTCAACTCCTCCAACCCTGTTGTTGCAGCGGATGAAATAAATACCAACGGAATTCCCTTTGGGAGTTTTTTCTTTGATTCCTTCTTCATCTCCTTCATCAGCTCTTCTCCAAGCATATCACACTTTGTAATGGCAATCACACGGCCCTTGTTTAGAAGCTCCTCATTGTATTGTTTTAATTCGTTCAGAAGGATTTTATATTCTATGCCCACATCTTTTGTATCGCATGGAATCATGAAAAGCAAAATGGAGTTTCGTTCAATATGCCTGAGGAAACGGTGACCTAAACCTTTACCAAGATGCGCGCCTTCAATGATCCCGGGAATATCGGCCATCACAAATGATTTATCTCCGCGGTAGCCAACCACGCCAAGGTTGGGAACAATGGTAGTAAATGGATAATCAGCGATCTCAGGTTTTGCTGCACTGATCACAGAGAGTAATGTTGATTTGCCTGCATTCGGAAAACCTACAAGTCCGACATCAGCAAGTATTTTCAATTCAAGGATTTTCCATTCTTCCGTTCCGGGCTCACCCGGCTGTGCAAAGCGTGGCGTTTGCATTGTCGCCGATTTAAAAAAATGATTCCCTTTCCCTCCTCTTCCACCTCTTGCAAGAATGAATTCCTGACCGTCTTCGGAAATTTCAAAAAGTACTTTTCCACCCACATTTGTCTCAGGATCAAATTCTTTGGCAATCGTACCAATAGGAACCTCCAGTATTTCATCTTTACCATCAGCACCGGTCTTGCGTGCGCCCAGGCCTTTGCCGCCTTCTTCAGCGATAACGTGCTTACGGTATTTCAAGTGTAGCAAAGTCCATAGTTGTTTGTTGCCACGTACGATGATGTGTCCTCCCCTGGCACCATCGCCACCATCAGGTCCACCCTTAGGTGTGCTTTTGTCACGGTGAAAATGCATGGAACCGGCACCGCCGGCACCACTCCGGCACATAATCTTTACGTAATCTACAAAATTGCTGTCGCTCATTTCTTTTCTATCTGTCCACAGAGCAAGCCGAAAATTTCATCTACGCTGCCCACCCCTCTTATCCCGAAAAATTTATCCTGCTTTGAATAATAATCTTTGAGCGGAGCTGTTTTATTGTTGTATTCAGTTATTCTTTTTTCGATCACTGTTTCATTGCTGTCATCCGGCCTTCCACTATCCTTGCCCCTGTTAAGCAAACGTTTGATAAGTTCATCTTTCTGCACTTCCAGTGACAGCATCATAGATATCGAAGTGCTTTTTTGCTCCAGCAGTTTATCAAGTGCATCTGCCTGTGCTGCAGTACGCGGAAATCCATCAAAGATGAAACCGTTGGCATTCCTGTTGGCGTCAATGCGCGCTTCAATCATACCGATTACCACTTCATCCGGAACAAGTATCCCCTGGTCCATCAGTTTTTTTGCTTCCATGCCAAGGGCAGTACCATTGGTAATTTCATTGCGCAGAATATCTCCTGTGCTTAAATGAACAAGGCGGTATTTTTCAATCAGCCTTTCTGATTGTGTACCTTTCCCTGCACCGGGAGGACCAAAGAGGACAATGTTCAGCATAATATACTTTTTTACTTTGATTCGTTATATCAATGTATAAATATCGTTCAGGTTTCTTCCAAGTCCATCATAGTCCAGCCCGAAACCAACCAGGAAATCATTCGGGACTTCGAAACCTATATAGTCCACATGAATGTCATGCTTAAGCGCCTTTGGCTTCAACAAAAGACTTGCAAATCTGATTTCTGCAGGACTCTCCTTCCTAAGTTCATTGATAAGATACATGGCAGTATCTCCTGTATCAACAATATCTTCAACAACAACAACGGTTCTGCCATCAATCTTCTCATTCAGACCGATCAGGTTTCTCACTTGCCCTGTTGACTGCGTGCCCGAATAAGAAGATACACGTACAAAAGTGATCTCACACTCGCATGTAACATGCTTCAACAGATCAGCAGCAAATAGAAATGCTCCGTTCAATACAGCCACAAACAACGGCCGTTTCCCATTCATATCTTCACTCAGCTGTCTTCCAAGTTCTGCAATCCTGTTTTGGATAACCTCAGCGCTGATTGAGACTTTGAATTCTTTATCGTGAATTTTGACTGTACCCATGTTTTTGAAAGTCGGCGAAGGTAGTAAAGGAATAGTGATTTCAGAATTCATACACTTTATGAATACTATCTTTCGTCCTTAGCAATATGCCAAGAGGATAATTATTACTTTTTTGCTCTGCCGGCCTTTCTATGAGCTATTTCATTGCCCCTTTCATAGGTAATAACCTGTTCCGGCTTTCCATCTTCATTGTAATATGTCCACTCGCCCTGATAATAATAATGCAGAAAATCCTCTTCATAATCCACAATGGCCTTCCCCTTGCTTTTGATCTTTCCATTGGGATAATAATACTTCGTTGAAATGCCTTTTTTAGAATACCGTTCAATCTTTCTGGGAGTACCATCCTCGTAAAAAAACCTCCATACCCCACGTTCATGCCCGTCTTTATAGTGCCCTTTGCTTTCTATATTTTTTCCTGATGAATCAGACCATGAGATCCAAAGCCCTTCGTACCTATTATTCTTCCACTGGTTTATTTTGCGCTGAAAAAGCTGCGCAGCATTTTGTTCCTGAATAAAACCAAGGACCATAAACATAAGAAGGATGCGGGGAAAAGATTTCATCTTGTAATTGCTAATCCACAAGCAATTTAAAATAAAACCTTGGACTGCGCAAACGGTCACGGATATTCAGGTCGTCAAACATGCAGGTAATAGTGTCGCGCAGTTCTTCATTACGGGATGCTTTACTGACCACATAATTAAAAAGCCACGGATATTTCGACAACCGCTGAAGGGTATGGCTTAGTTTCAGCTCACTCCAGAGTGTTTTGTAAACTTCATCATCATATTCAGAGAGGAATTTTTCATCAAAACGGTTTGCGGTAAGTGATCTTTTAACCTGCTTGGCCGCCAGCATGCCACTAACCATGGCATTTCCTATTCCCTCGCCGGTAAATGGATCAATGAGTGATGCCGCATCACCGGTAAGAAGGAAATGACTTCCTGAAATCTTTCTCTTCTTCGAACCTAATGGAAGACCCCATCCCCTGATGTCATCAACCAATACAGCATTGGCAAAGCGGTCTCTGATAGTAGGATTCCTTTCAATTGCCTCCAGCATTACCTTCTTCAGATTAATTTTTCCTCTACTAACTTCTTTACTCAGCATTCCAACACCAACATTTGCTTCACCATTGGGCAGTGGAAAAATCCAAAGATAACCGGGAAGCAGTTCCTTTAAAAAATGAAGTTCAATAAAATTCTTTTCATGAAAACCTGTTACCCCTTTGTAATAGGCCCGAAGCCCGGCACAATAATGTTCATCCTCCTTATGAATGGATGATAATTTTTTCGCTACAATTGAACGATCCCCTTCCGCACCGACAACCAGTTTTGCAATAACTCTGATCTCTTTTCCATCTTTTTCCAATAAACAATCCATTCCTCTTTCTACTGTCTTCAGTTCCTTTATCATACAGTCCTGAAATACTGTTGCTACGCTACTGTCAATTTGCCGGAATAATAAATTGTCAAAGTCAACACGCTTCACAATAAAACCCGGAGGATTGGCCAATGCCTCTAAATTTTTCTTGAACGGAATGTCAATGAACTTTCCATTGGGAGCAGCGAACTTCACTCCGTAACTTCCGGTGAACCGGTCTTTTCCCTCGTAAATTTCATTCAGGTAAGTTGGGTTAAGTTTTTTCAATACATCAATCACTTTCCCGCTCAGTGCATCTCCGCAAACTTTATCACGGGGAAAAATTGCCTTATCAATGATCAAGTGTGGAATTTTTTCTTTGCACAGGAACAAAGACAGGCTTGAACCTGCCGGGCCCGCCCCAACAATAAGCACATTCACCTCCATGTTATATTCACTCGCCATAATTCAAAATACCGCTTTGTTGTTTTTACGTATTTCGTTCCGGGGATCATCGTCAACCTTAAGCCAACCACCCATGAAAAAATCTTTACAAAAATCTATTTCGTTACTGAACATCTTTAAAACTTCAATACTTACTGTCTTAGGAATGATAAGCTTCTTTTTTCTGATGAACCTTTTTAATCTTCACACCATTCTTGAATTACGCTATCTGAATTTTCTGTTTATCTTTTTTGGTGTCAGACATGTACTTTTGCATAAACAATCTGTCGATGCTGCCAAAGTCAGGTTTCACCCTGCAATGATGATGGGATTCCTGACTGTCTTCTTCACCGCTTCCTTATTTTCTGCATTTATTTTCACTCTTCTCAATCTCGACACTGCATTCATGACAATCGTGAAACGATCTCAGCCTTTCGGTATTTACCTTTCTCCTGCTGTATGTTCCCTGGTTACCTTTCTTGAAGGTGTTGCATCAGGAGCCATCGTCACAATTCCCGTTCTTCTCACTTTCAAAAAAGAAAGGACTGTGGCAACCGAGAGCATCAGCCAACTTGCCAACTGATCATTATCTCTCAATCCAGCTCGGCCGTCTTGTGCCAAAATCAGGAGAAACTACAGTGTATGGATAGTTTTTAAATGCAACCGGCAACCAGTTCGTACCATCCGTTGTAGATTTCCACTGATCATTAGAATAAATTTCCATCGTTTCATTTCCCGACTTAATCAGGCCTATCACATTACATCCTGCAGCCGGAACTTTTCGGAAACTTTCTGCTTCTACTTCAATGATGTTTTTTCCGGGTTTCAGCAATGATGTAACGTCTTTCATCTTTACCCTGCCATATTCAACTTTTAATGAAAGCTGCAGACAGGCAAATACTGAGTCTGCCAAAGTTCCATTGACAAATAGTTTGCAATAGCTATCTCCCATCAATTGCAGCAAGGCACCCGAAGGCTTCGACTTCAGGTCAAATTCATACCTGAAAGTAGCTTTGGGAGCATAGGTTGTATCATTTGTTTTAGAATATATCCATTTGCTCTC
>CAYHHK010000016.1:0-5347 GCA_964356415.1 uncultured Flavobacteriales bacterium | reverse complement strand
TAGTACATCCAAAGCCCCCGTTTGAATTTCATCAGCGGATATTGCCATACGTCATGCCACAACAAGTCCCCATACATATTGCTCAGCGTCTGGTACAAATGGTTGATGCGCGGATCGTCTGTTCCATAGAAATCACGGAAAAAATTTGTGCTGAACGTGGACATGTTGCTTCCCTTATAGTTCCATGAGCATTGTGCGCCCCAGGCAAAAGGAAAAAGATTTAACTCCCGGAATGTCTCTGCACCATAGTCACCCCATTGAGAATTGATCATTCCCTGCGCCCCTTCTTCAATCCCTGCCCTGGTGAAATACTGTATGTTGGGAAGGGCAATATTCAATGCAGGAAATGTGGTGGTAAAATTCCAGACGGCAGGCGACACGTAAAATTTGAACCCTGCTTCCTTAAATTTCCTCACATGATTGTAATTGAATTTATCCCCGTAATCCCAGTCTACAATTTCAATGTCCTTGGGAATCATCGTCAGTATTTCGGGATGTTCGAGTATGATATCCCCGTACATCATTACGTGTTTGTTGTATTTCTTACAGATGGCAAATACTTTATTGTAGTGATCGGCATGAACCTGTGCGATGCCTTTTTCTTCGACAAGTTTTTTACTGTTTCCCAAACCCACATCAAAACTTTCATCCGCAGCGATGTTGATATAGGAACTCGGAAATGCATCGAAAATTTCCTTCAACATGTTTTCCAGCAGCACGTAAATTGAATCGTTGCTTACGTCGAGTGAAGCAGATCCCGGGTACTCCGCAAACCGCGCGAACTCCGGCTGGCTTAAAATATTTTCAAAATGCCCAAGGGTTTCAAAAACAGGGATCACATCAATGTTGTATTTCTTCGCTTCCCCGAGAATGGATTTAAGGTCTTCTTCATTTAATGCCCCGCGGCCGACACCAACAGTTGGATAAGATTTAAACTTAAAAACATCCTCAAGATATGGCTGGTAAACATTCATTTTATACCGGGCAAGAAATCGGATAATGCGCCGGAAATTTTCAGGCGTCGAAACCTGTCCACGGCTGATATCATCGCTGATCCCCCGCATTTTCATGTCAGGATAATCCACCAATTCAAAGCAGGACATAGATTGATCTTTTGACTGTTCGATCATTTGAATAAGGCTCATCACACCATGCATGATACCGCGTTGTGAAACTGCCCTCACTACAATTTTTGAAGGTGTCACTGAAATGGTATAAGCCTCCTCTTTATTCTTTGCATTCCGTAAAACACTGTCACTGTAAAGTTTATCATCAAGAAAAAGGTTGATCTCCAGGAATTGCTTAGGGGTTAATTCCTGCTGCACTTTATACTGATACTTAAAAGCATTGCTGATGGCAGCTGCCAGCTCAAAACCTGCCGTCTGATTGTTGTTTTTCAATGCACCTTTTATACAGATATTCATTCCCTGCTTGAATGTAAATACACCCTGGGTCATTTTAACTGATTGTGGAGAAGGAACCACATTAAGCGGCGTCATAGCCGCCTGAACATTAGTTGTTGCAAACAGCAGGGCAATAAGCACAGATACTAAAATGCGCACAGAACTCTGAATTTTCTTTTTCATAGGATAATTGTAAGGCCGGCGAAGTTAATTTTTATTGCAGTATTTCAATGTTTGTCAGCTAATTGAAGTGGATGATTTTTTCATACTGACCTTTGCCCTTTGGAAAAAATCACGTAGGTTTGAAACCTTATTACATTGTTGTTTTAACTCTTACCATTTTCAACCACCCACCCCTTAACTCATGAAGAAAAGTACGATTATTTTTTCTTTTGCAATCTTTTTGTGTGTGTTTTCCCATTCCGGTTTCGGTCAAGCCAATTTTTCTGCCAGCCCATTATCCGGATGTGCCCCTCTAACCGTAAATTTTACTGACCTGTCTGTTGGTGCTACCTCATGGTCCTGGGATCTCGGCAATGGAAATAATGCTACAAGCCAGAACCCCAGCGCACTTTACAATGCAGTCGGAGATTATATTGTTATCCTGACAATTAACGGAGGTTCAACGCACACTGATACGATTCATGTTTATGCCAGCCCGGTTGCTTCTTTTACCGCTGACAATGACACAACTTGTGAAAACAACCAGCTTACCTTTACAAGCACATCTACTCAGGGAAGTGCAGCTATTACAACGTATACATGGAGTTTTGGAGACGGAAATGTTGAAACAGGTGGAAGCACCATCAGCCATGTTTATACCCTTGCAGGAAATTATTCAGTGAACTTAATTGTAATTGATGGAAATAACTGCCAGTCGCAGTCCTCGAACTTTACAATTGTTGTTGTTCCTGCTCCGCTTGCAGGATTTACATTAAATCCGGCATCTTCATGCATTGTTCCGCAAAGTGTTTCGTTCACCAACACCACTAACCCATCCGCCAACTCCTATGTATGGACTTTCGGTGATCCTTCCAGTGGAAGTGCTGATACTTCAATCCTCGCAAACCCACCACCGCATTTATACAACGCAAATGGATCTTACACAATAACACTTACTGCAACAACAGGTAATTGTGTCAATACATCCACACATACTTTTGTGGCGTCGCCCATCACAGCAGGATTTACTTTTCTGCCCGACAGCATTTGCCGTTACGATACGATCTTCTTCACCAATACAACTGTACCTCCTCCTGTCCTAACAACATGGAATTTCGGAGACCCTGCAAGCTTGTCTTTTAACACTTCTAACCTGACAGACCCTTATCACGTTTATGGAAGTTCTGGATGGTTTACGGTGACCATGATCGCTGATATAGGAAATGGCTGCACAGATTCTTATACTGATTCAGTCTTCGTGCGACCTCAACCAGTATTTAGCTTATTTACGACCGACGACTCCACCCTTTGCAGCGTTCCGGATACGATCCATTTTCAAAGTATCGGTGATGCAAACATCAACCAATGGTTCTGGGACTTCGGTGATGCCGGAACTGCTGACACCTCTGTGCAGCACAACCCAAACTATATCTATTCCGCTTTTGGAAATTACTCTGTGCAATTGATTGCAACTAATATTTTCGGATGTGCTGACACAATTACTAAACCGAACTATATTCAAATTCAGGCTCCGACAGTTACAATTACCAATTCACCTGACAGCGGTTGTGCAAATACTGACCAGTTTTCATTCAATGCTGTTTCTACCAATGTAAGTGGTGATACAACAACCGTTTATTCATGGAATTTCGGAGATGTAACAACCTTGAACAATGGACCGAATGTGACGCACACCTATACACAATGTAACGACTATAACGTATCAGTTACTATAACAACAAGCGGTGGATGTAATGCAACTACAACAAGGCCCGGACTGGTAAGAACCGGATTCCCTCCTACTGCTGATTTCACATGGACGCCAAGCATCATGTGCTACAATGATACTACACAATTCACTGATTCAAGTACTGCTAATGGTTGCCCTGTTACAGGTTGGTCCTGGGACTTTGGCAGCATGGAGAAAGATCCATTTCATGTATTTCCTGACACCGGTGTTTATGATGTCACACTCGTTGCTTACAGCAAAGGTTGTCCTGACACAATGCTGAAAACGCAGATCATCACCATCCATCCACCTAAAGCTATTTTCACTTTTTATTATAACTGCACAAATCCTTATCAGGTTCAGTTCTATGATACATCACACGGCGATGAACTGGTAGTCTGGAATTTTGGAGATGGAATTACAGATGCATCGAATGCACAATCTATCGTTCATCCCTATGCAACAAGAGGACAGTACCAGGTTTTACTTCATGCATACAATTTTACTTTTGGATGTGATGATTCAACCACCCAAACCATCAATATCTATGACCCTGTTGCCAATATCGCGGTATCAAGTGGCCAAGGCTGCCATCCTTTTACTGCCAACTTCAATGGCGCCGGCTCACAGGATGCTTTGACCTTTGCATGGGATTTCGGAGATCCGGCATCAGGCGTTTTAAACACTTCAACACTTCCTTCCCCTTCTCATACTTTCAATACCACAGGTTTTTTCACTGTGACGCTTGAGATAACAGATCCGCATGGTTGCACAGCAGACACCACTTATATTGTCCATGCAGTAGGTCCTGAAGCATCTTTCACATCTCCTGACACAACCGGGTGCCGGCCATTTACTGCTTCCTTCAATAGCACCAGTACTACTGAGGGTTCAAGTATCAGCCAGTACATCTGGAATTTTTCATACCCCGGCAACAATGATATTGACACTACAACATCAGGAAATGCTACACACAACTACGCAAACCTCGGGCTCTATTCGGTTTCTCTCACTGTCATAGATGCAAACGGTTGCCGCGATTCAATAGTAAATAATTCATTTATCAATGTCACATTCCCTGTGCCGCAATTCTCAGGAGTTGACACATTTATTTGTGACAGCACTGTCAATCCATATACCGTAAATGTTATCGGGACTGGTCCTTTTGATTATGAATGGAATTTCGGAGATGGTTCTGCTCCCGTGATCAATTCAAACATTGCAGCTTCATCAAATACTGAATCTCATACTTACTACCAGAATAACCAGGTTTATCAATTGCAGGTAAAGGTCACTGATGTGAATGGATGCGATACTACTATTACACAACCAATCACTGTATTACGCCCATCGCCGGCGTTCACTGTTACACAGGCAGACAGCTGTGGTTATACAAGTGCATTTTTCAATGGCCCAAGTGGTGATTCTATCAATGCCTGGGTGTGGCATCCGAATGGACCTTTTGGATACACCGGTACATCAACAGTTGAAGACCCGTTATTCAACTTTACAATCCCGGGATATTATGGCACCTCTCTAACTGTAACAAATCCCGGATGCAGTGTAACAACAACTGTTGATAGCCTCATTTTTGTTCCGGGTCCGCAATCCTATTTTGATTATCCGCCAGTAACCCATTGTCCGCCGATTGATGTCACCTTTACTTCTCACCTCGTTAGCGGAACCTATAATTATATTCAATGGGATTTCGGTGATGGCAGTATCAGTCAGACGCTTGCACCGGATTCGGTAGTGACACATACTTACTATGCAGATGGCGTTTACAATCCGACAGCCCAGATCGCATACACGCTTGCAAATGGAAGGGTTTGCCTCTACTCAGACACAAACCTTACCGGTGCTCAGATTGTCGTTAGCAGCTATATGAGTGTAGACATTACACAAGACACCATTTTGCTTACAGAAGGATTATCTGATACACTTACTTCATTGCTTTCTACAACAGTAAGTGACCCTCCATATACCTATCAATGGACGCTCTTCCCTGCCGGCGATCCCCTTTCTATATATGACATTACCTCTTCAATCTATA
>CAYHHK010000015.1:6843-47227 GCA_964356415.1 uncultured Flavobacteriales bacterium | reverse complement strand
AGAGGATTTTCTGGAACTGATCGAAGAAGTCCGGCCGGCACAGGCAACACTAGTTCCGGATGCACCTGATGTTTTAACCAGCAATGCTGGATGGGATACGCAAACGCACCAAGCCTTTTTAAGAGATATAGTCTCAAGGCTCAAGTCGTTCAATGTCAGGGTTTCTCTTTTTATGACCCCTGATGTCAAACTAATTGAACTGGCTAAATCGACCGGGGCCGAACGCATTGAGCTTTACACAGAGGATTACGCCCAACATTTTTCATCGGATAAGGAAAACGGCATCGCTCCGTATATTGTGGCTGCCATGAAGGCGAATGAACTTGGCTTGGGAATTAATGCAGGTCATGATCTCAACCTTGCCAACCTAAAGTATTTTGTCAGGTATATTCCGGGTTTAGTGGAGGTCTCAATCGGACATGCGCTGATTAGCGATGCGCTTTACTTTGGGCTGGAAAACACAGTACAGATGTACCTACGGGAAATCAAAAAAGGTAAACAAGAGCAGTCTTAGGATGAAACTTTTTTTCAGAAAATCAGGAGAAGGCATGCCTTTGATTATTCTTCATGGCCTTTTTGGAATGAGTGATAATTGGACTACATTGTCCAGACAATTCGCTGAGAATGGTTTCCTGGTTTATGCTGTGGATGCGAGAAATCATGGCCGATCACTACACAGTGAAGAGTTCAATTATTCGGTTATGAGCGAAGATCTCATTGAATTGTTGGATGAAGAAGGTATTTCTATAGCGTCTGTAATCGGGCATTCTATGGGCGGAAAGACGGCGATGTGGCTTGCCTGTAATCACCCTGACCGGGTTTCCAAACTTATTACAGCTGACATTTCTCCCAAATATTATTCACCTCACCACCAGACTATATTTGCTGCGATACATCGGGTTGATCTGCAGCAATTGACATCCAGGAGAGAGGCAGAAACGGGTCTTAGGGAGATGTTGCATGATGAAGACACCGTCCAGTTTCTGTTGAAAAATCTTTATTGGAATGAAAAAGAAAAACTGGCATGGCGATTTTACCTTACGGGAATAACAAAAAACATTGGTTCTATTGGTATGGCTTTGCCGGCTGAATACCGGTACAATGGGCAAACACTTTTTCTGCGAGGTGAAAAATCTGGTTATATAACTGTCGGTGATGAATCTGAAATTATCAAACACTTTCCAAATGCAATGATCAGCACTGTATCCAATGCCGGACACTGGATTCATGCTGAAAATCCGAAGGGATTTATGGACGTTGTCATGTCATTTCTTAAGTAAATTCCGCCTTGTGCGGTCTTTAATTAAACTACTCCTTTCATTCGGAATTTGTATTTACATAGCTGTCTAATTCGGTATCCACTCTTTAATCTTCATTATCTTTGCATTATGAATAAGCCTTCTTTTGATGAAATTTATATGGAACTTGCTCAAAACCTTGCGCGCAAAAGCCATTGCGTAAAGGCAAAAGTAGGGGCTGTGCTTACTAAAGAAACCAGGATTGTTTCGCTTGGTTACAATGGCCCTCCTGCCGGTACACATAATTGTGATGAGGTCTGGCCTGAAACGGGTTGCCCCCGGGATAGCAAAGGTAGTTGTTCACTTGCACTGCATGCCGAGCAAAACGCAATTTTGTATGCATCAAAGAACAATGTAGTGATCGAGGGATGCACTCTATATGTTACACTGTCTCCTTGTCTGGCTTGCGCAAGGGTCATATATACACTTGGAATCAAGAAGGTATATTACCTAAGCTCATATGCCGAATTCAAGGGTTTGCCAACTGATGAAGGCGTTGACTTTCTCCGAAAATTCGGTGTTGAAGTAGAACAGTATCATAACGTAAAGGAATTGGCAGATTAGATTTTCAGGAAATGCGAAGATTTAAAACCATTCTGTTATATCAACGTTATACCCTCGTTAAACAGTTTTATTAATCATTCAGATATTGAACAAGTTTCGCATTTGGCTTCCATTCATTTTTGCTCTGCTCCTTGCATCTGGAATATACATTGGCATGAAACTCAATGAACCTTTTAATAATCAAAAGTCATTTTTCTCATTCCGTACGGGTCAATTTAACAAAATCAATGATGTGGTTAACTATATCAGCCAGGAATATGTTGATACGGTGAATCAAAAAAAATTAGTTGAGAGTACGATCGAAGATATGCTACACCAACTGGATCCGCATTCAGCATACATTCCTGCTGAAGATTTACAGGCGATGAATGAGCCTCTTGAAGGGAATTTCGATGGAATTGGTGTCGAGTTTCATGTGCAACAGGATACAATTATGGTTGTAGCCGCTGTTAGCGGAGGACCTTCTGAACAATTGGGTATCAGGAGCGGTGATCGAATAGTGAGGGTTGAGGATAAAAATGTCGCAGGCATTCATATCACCAATACCCAGGTTACACAGATGCTGCGCGGCCCGAGTGGGACCAAGGTTAGGGTAGGCATTTATCGAAGGGGAAATCCTAAAATTGTTGAATACACAATTATACGCGGGAAGATTCCGGTATTTAGCGTAGATGTCAGCTATATGCTTGATGAGAAGACCGGCTATATCAAGGTTTCTCATTTTGCTGAACATACATATGAAGAATATATTAATGCATTTACTAAACTAAAAGAAAAGGGGCTTCAGAGCCTTGTACTTGATTTGCGTGGTAATCCTGGAGGATACCTAAAAACAGCGATTCAGATTGCTGATGAATTTTTACCTGCCGGCAAGCTGATCGTATATACAAAAGGGCATGCAAGGCCGAAAGAATCCTTTAATTCCTCAGCCCGTGGATTTTTTGAAAAAGGAAAACTTGTTGTTTTGATTGATGAAGGCAGTGCATCGGCCAGCGAGATTGTATCCGGAGCAGTGCAGGATTGGGATCGCGCTACCATTATTGGCAGGAGGTCGTTTGGCAAAGGTCTTGTTCAAGAGCAGAGTAGTTTTCCTGATGGTTCAGCGATCAGGCTGACCATTGCACGTTATTATACACCAACCGGGCGATCAATCCAGAAGCCATACAATGAGGGCTACGATCAATATGAAAATGAATTGTATCACCGGATAAAAAAGGGGGAGCTAAGTTCAAGCGATAGCGTGCACTTCAGCGACTCATTAAAATACACAACACCGGGTGGCAAAGTTGTTTATGGTGGGGGAGGAATCATGCCGGATGTATTTGTTCCACTTGATACTGTCGGCATTTCTTCATTGTATACTGAGGTAAACGGCAAAGGTCTTATCGTCCAATACGCGTATGATTACCTGGATCTGCATCGCAAAGAAATTACAGAGAGGTTTCCCGATTTTGAAACCTTCAAGCAAAATTTCCTGATTAGTGAAGATGCGTACAATAAGTTTATAGAGTATGCATTAAAAGGCGGAATCAAAAGAGATGAAGCAGGACGAGCATATTCTACATCACTTATCTGCACTCAGTTAAAGGCGCTTATCGCAAGGCAAATATGGAAAAATAACGGGTTCTATCCCATTATTCATGAATTGGATGCGACATTAAAGAAAGCGGAAGAGCTAATGAAAGCAAACCAGGTTGCTGAAAGTTCTACAATTCGTGTGTCATCCGGGAAGGACAATTAATTTTTATTTGTTTAAGGGAACATCTTTTCACTTTTTTGAATTAACATCCGTACTTTTGCCGGGCATTTATAAGGCTTAATAAATAAACTCAATCCAATATGGCATTTACACTTCCTGCTCTTCCTTATTCATTCAATTCACTTGAGCCACATATCGATGCCCGGACCATGGAGATTCATCATGGCAAGCATCATCAAGCTTATGTTACCAATCTTAATAATGCAATTGCAAATACAGATGCAGATAATATTAGCATTGAAGATATCTGTAAAAATATTTCCAAATATCCGATGCCTGTGCGCAACAATGGTGGTGGGCATTACAACCATTCTTTATTCTGGACATTAATGAAAGCTAATGGCGGGGGCGCTCCTACGGGAGTTTTGGCTGATGCCATTAATGCTGCTTTCGGGAACTTTGCGGAATTCAAAACAAAATTTGCAGCCGCAGGGACTACACGTTTTGGCAGCGGATGGGCATGGCTCATTGTTGGTGGTGATAAGAAGCTTGGCATCACTTCAACACCTAATCAGGACAATCCACTAATGGATATTTCTGATACAAAGGGCTTCCCGGTGCTTGGTCTTGACGTATGGGAACATGCATACTATCTCAACTACCAGAACCGCAGACCGGATTACATCTCTGCGTGGTGGAACGTAGTTAACTGGGATGAAGCTGCAAAGCGATTTGCCGGGGCCGGCATGTAAAAGACTATTATATCATTCTGAAAAAACAGCCATCTGTAATACACGGGATGGTTTTTTTATGCTCCAGCAAGATTGAGATAACTTTCAATTAACTTATTGTCGAAAATTGGTCTGCCTGAATGGAAAAAAACTATTTTACCTTTTGTTGTCAGTGGATTTAACAGGTTTTCCTTTTCAAGGATATTCTTCATGTGAGTTACGGTTCCTTTATTCCCATCAATAATTTCTGTCCCTTCCGGGAAAATTTTCCGCAATGCATTTTTATAAAAAGGAAAGTGCGTGCAGCCAAGCACAACGGTACCGTAGCTGTCCAGGTTGAGATGGGCCAGTTTTTTCCTGAGAACAGGAATAATTTCCTGGTCATCAAAAACAAATTGTTCGGCATAATCAACCAATTTCGGGAGTGGAAGTAAATCAACAATCTTTTCATTGTCAACCTTGTCCACAAGTTCCCTGAATTTTTGCTCTTTCAGGGTCAGTTCTGTAGCCAGTACGAGTACGCGTTTACTTTTATTGTTGGAAACGGCAGGTTTCACAGCGGGTTCCATGCCAATTACGGGGAAGTGGTATTTATTCCTGAGTTCTGAAATGGCACTACTTGTTGCCGTATTGCATGCCACAACCAGCATTTTTATTTTTTGTGCAACAAGAAATTCACCTGCTTTCAACACCAGCTGCTTTACTTCTTCTTTGGTTTTATTGCCGTATGGTACATGATCTGTATCTGCAAAATAAATGTAGTTTTCAGAAGGAAGAATTTTCAAAGCTTCACGCATCACACTTAATCCTCCGATACCTGAATCAAAAATAGCAATGGGGAGCGTAGAAGTATTTTGCATAAAGTGACGGGTTATTTAGAAACCGAACAAACTTCGGAAAAATAATGCGCAGTGGGTAAAAAAAAGTCCCGCACTTGCGAGACTATTATACATCCGGTTACCCGGTTTCTTATTTTAACCCTAATTTGTTTTTCACAAGGGGCATTACATCGTCTGACTCCTGTGCAAATAAAACAGTGCCTCCGCTAGTATCAAAAATATATGCAAAGCCTTTTTCTTTTGCCACATCCTTGATTGCCTGATCTGCTTTTTTCAGAATCGGGCCATACAATTCTTCTTTCTTTTTCTGAATTGACTCCTGTGCAGTTTGTTGAAAATCCTGAATACGGTTGCCGAGGTCTTCAAGTTCCTTCTCTTTCACAGCCTTGATCGCATCAGGCATTGAGTCACGACTGCTTTGGTATTTCTGCAATTTGGATTGGTATTCGGCAGTCATTGTTTTCAATTGTCCGTCGAGAGATTCGCCATATTTGCGAAGAGTACTGTCGCTTTGTTTTGTTTCAGGCATGAACTGAATAAGATCGGCTGAATTAATATGTCCAAGCTTGGATGTTTGTGCATTTGCAACAAATGAAATTGAAGTGATAGAGAGAATTAAAAGCGTTTTTGCGAAAGGTTTCATTGAGTTTAATTTGATTTAGAAATAAGTTTTGGGTTATTTTTTAGGATTATTATCAACCGGTTCAACATTTTCGTTTTTTACAGGTGGCTTTTCCCCCTTAGATGGCGCTGCACTACCTGCTCCTCCTTTATCACCACCGGTGTCTTTTTTACCTGGCTTGTAACCAAGAGCGAGGAGGATATCATCACTCTTGTCGTATTTTGGATTGGTGTACAGCATGACTAGATCGCTAGATTTGTCGAATATCACGCCGTAGCTACCATCAGTGGCTAATTTTTTCACGGCATTGTAAATTTTGTCCTGGATTGGTTTCACCAGTTCCTGTTTCTTTTTAAACAAGTCGCCTTCGAAACCAAATCTTTGCTTCTGCAATTCCTTCACGTCCTTCTCTTTAGTATTGATTTCATCCTGTCTGCGCTTCTTCATTTCTTCCGTCAAAAGGACCTGTTCCGCCTGATAAGTTTTGTAAAGTTTATCGATTATAGCATAACGGTCTTCAATTTCTTTTTGCCATGCAAGAGATGCATTGTCAAGCTGCTGCTGGGCAGCTTTGTATTCAGGGATGTTTTCGAGGATGTATTGCGTGTTAACATACGCATACTTTTGTGCGAAGGCAGTTGATGCGGACACCAACATTAAAATGACTGCGAGACGTAACTTCATGACTTTTTTATTTTAAAGGGTTGCAAAATTAGCATTTTAAAATTGCTGTCCAATAGTAAACGACAGATGGCCTTTCGAGTCAACTGAACTTCCCGGGTATTCATCAAAGTGCCAGCCATAGTCAAGTCCCAGCAAACCAAAAATTGGCAGGAAGATCCGGATTCCTACTCCGGCAGCACGTTTGGCACTGAAGGGATTGAAGTCCTTGAAACGCTGCCATGCATTGCCACCTTCGGCAAATGTGAGTAAATAGATTGTTGCTGACGGATTCAATGATACAGGATATCGCAATTCAAATGTGTATTTGTCAAAGATTGTGCCGCCACCTACGGGCGTAATAGTGCTGTAGTCTTTGTACCCTCTTACTCCAACGAGTTCACGCCCGTCAAAAAGGAAACCCGCTGTGAGTCCGTCACCCCCAACATAAAATCGTTCGAATGGAGAAGGGCCAACTTTTCTATTGTACATACCCAGAAAGCCATACTGTGCTTTGACATTCAGAACAAGGTTTCCTGCAATCTTGGTGAACCAGGAAGACGAGAATTTCCATTTGTGATATTCAATAAACTTATATTTTTCCTGGTCACTGGCTGAAGCATAATCCAAACCGTTAAAAAGAGAATAGGGAGGAGTCCATTGCAAAGTCAGGGATGTTTGAGATCCTGAGCGAGGATAAATGGGTTGATCTATTGAGTTGCGCGAAAAAGTATGCTGAAAATACAAGTTGTTTGCATATCCATTTGTGAATAAAAATCCGGAAGAATAATTATCCAGCGCATAATATTGGTAATCCAATTCATGATATAGGGAAAAATAATCATCAGGCCATTTAAGGCGTTTACCCAATCCGACTGATCCGCCTGAAATTGTAATCTGACTTCTGAAAACATCACTTTTCGACCTGCCATTGGACTGAATTGTCCGGTATGCAGAAACGCTTAGTGAATTTGGTTTCTTTCCTCCCAGCCATGGTTCTGTAAAGGAAGCATTATAGGACTGATAATATTTGCCGTTAGTCTGGAACCGAAGGCTTAATCTCTGACCATCACCTGAAGGAATGGGCCTCCATCCGCCTTTCTTAAAAATATTCCGTGCGGAAAAATTATTAAATGACACTCCCAAAGATCCAACTAACTGATTGGCTCCATATCCTCCCTGCAGTTCAAACTGATCAGAAGGTTTTTCTTCAACAATATATTCAATATCAACAGTACCATCAGCAGGATTTGGTTTTGGATTCACTCCCAGCTTTTCCTGGTCGAAATAACCAAGCTGCGCTAATTCACGCTGTGTTCGAAGAATCAGTTCCCTGCTGAATAATTGTCCGGGACGGGTTCGGATTTCACGGATAATTACTCTGTCATTGGTTTTAGTATTACCAGTAACTGTTACTTTATTTATTCTCGCCTGCTTACCTTCATAAATTCTCATTTCAAGGTCAATGGAGTCATTCTCTACCTTGATCTCAACCGGACTGACCTGAAAAAAAAGATATCCATCATCCATATAAAGAGATGATACATCACGGCTGTTCTGACTCATGAATAAACGTTCCTCGAGAACTGACTGGTCATAGACATCTCCTTTTTTTATGGCAAGGATTGCTGAAAGTTCCTGAGAAGTATGTTTTGTATTTCCGATCCATGAAATGTTCCGGAAGAAATATTTATTACCCTCATCAATTGTGAGGTCAATATTGAGCCGCTTTTCGTTGATGCGTGTAACCTTGCTTTCAGTTATTTTTGCATCCCTGTACCCCTTATCCAGGTATTTGGCAATAAGTTTCGTTTTGTCTTCTTCAAATGTAGACTCCTGGAATTTTGAGGTTGTAAAAATCTTGTAAAATCTTTTTGTTTTTGTGCCTTTCATTGCCCGCCTCAGTTTGCCCACCTTCATTGCAGTTACGCCTGTAAAAGTGATTTCTTTGATCTTGACCTTTTTAGATTTATCGACAATGATCTCAAGAATATCGCGGTTTGTAAAAAGGGTGTCTTTATATTCCTTGATTTCAACCTTTGTATTTAAAAAACCTTTTTCGATAAAAAAATCACGCACAACATTTTTGGTGTTGTTGAGTACATTTTCAGTAATTACCTTATCGCGTTCAAGGTGAATTTTTTCACGGATTTTATCCGCCTCAGATTTCGAAACTCCTTTGCTAAAGGTGAACTTTGAAAGTCGTGGTTTTTCGGAAAGTTCAAGGTCGAGAAATGCACGATTTCCTTGCAAACGAACCACTTGTACTTTAATGTCACTGAATAGTCCCTGCTTCCACAATGTCTGAATTGCTTTGGAAATTTTTTCACCTGGAATGTCAATGGTGTCACCGATTATCAGTCCTGAAAGATTAATGAGAACCTGCTCATCCAGAAAACGAGTTCCTGAAACAGTTACACCCCCGATTTCATAACGTTGTGGCTGATTGTAATTGAAAGTCACACTATCGCCCCCTAATTGTACCTGGGCATTTGCATTGAATCCGAAAGTCGCAATAGCAAGAAGAAAAAATATTTTTTTCATTAATGGGTTAGAGTCTTTCAATAAGTAATAAAATCATTTGGCCAATTGTTCGCTCACCATCCCGAATCTGCGTTCCCGTTTTTGGAAGTCAAGAATCGCCTCATACAAATCTTCTCTTCTGAAATCAGGCCAGAGTTTTTCAGTAAAGTAAAACTCAGCATAAGCAAGCTGCCAAAGTAAATAGTTGCTGATCCGGTACTCACCGCTTGTTCGAATCATCAGTTCAGGGTCAGGAATTCCTTTCGTATTTAAATTGTCAGAAATCAATTGCTCATCTATTTCATCAGTCCTGATCTCGCCAATTTTCACCTTCTCAGCTATTGCTTTTACGGCTTCTGTAATTTCCCATTTGCTGCTGTAACTAAGGGCAAGTATCAGAGTCATACGCGTGTTATTGCTGGTGTCTTCAATAGCTTCCATTAGTTCTCGGTAACATTTTTTAGGGAGAGAATCCAGGTTGCCAATTGCAATGAGCTTTATGTTATTTTTGTTTAAAGTAGGCCTTTCCTTGCTTATAGTATGAACCAGTAACTCCATAAGCGCATCTACCTCTTGTTTTGGCCGGCTCCAGTTTTCCGTGCTGAAAGCATAAAGTGTAAGGTATTTCACTCCGATTTCTGCAGCGCCCTCTGTTGTGTCCCGAACCGCCTTAACAGCACTCTGGTGTCCGAAAACGCGGAGCTTACCTTTCTGTTTAGCCCAACGTCCATTCCCGTCCATAATAACAGCGATGTGTAACGGAATTTTGCCCGGATTTATTTGTTCTCGAACGCCCATTTTTAAAAGTTGCGCAAGATAGCAAAATAGGAGGATGGAGGAATTTAATGAAGTGTGAAGAAATTGGCTATAGCAGATTAATAATCTGACCTTATTCGAAAATCTGATCCTGGCTATGAATTTCCATTTCAGGTTTACCCTTATAGATTTTAATGATTCCTGTTACACAAACCTGTTTTCCCTTCAAATATGCTGCTGGCTCGTAGTTGAAATTTTTCATATCATCTTTCCAAATAACGCATGAAAATGTCTGCTTAGGGTAGGGATCACCAAAGTTCAGCATAGTTGGTTGGCCTTTTGCTTTGACATTGTAAAAAGTCTCTTTTATTTCTGCGCAAATAGTTACTTTTTCACCTTCATGATCCTTTGCTTCGGCAATGGTAATCTCAGCTGACGGTTTTTGAGCTAAAGCAATGGTAATACTCATTATCAATGAAATAACGAGAAACGAACCCTTCATAAATATTCAATTTTTTCAGTTCAAATCTAATGAACCTTTGTGAATTAAAAAAATCAGACAATTAAAGGGATAATTTACAAAATTTTAGGCCTATTTTATTGCAGATTAGAAAAAAAGTAATATTTTTATACAATCAATTGTTTCCTGCAAGAGCCTTTGCCAAATTATTTCTGATGGGATTTTAAATTTATCAATTATGAGAAAATATTTTATTGTAATGCTGTTAGCCGTATTCTTCAATGACTGTGAAGGTCAGGTGTCGCCCAAATTTGCAAGGGATTATATCGGTAAGCTCGCTACAGTTTGCGGCAGGGTTTCCGGCACCCACGTGACCAAATCCGGAAAAATATTGATCAATTTCGGAGGTGAATACCCAAATGAATTATTTACCGCTGTTATCATGGAAGACGATACCGCAAAGTTTACCGATTACAATCCTGCGAAATTTCCTGACAATAAAAAAATCTGTGTGCGCGGGCGAATTATTGAATATAAAGGCAAGCCTGAAATTATTATAAAGAGTCCTTCGCAGGTCACCTTCCCGGAGGAAAAGCCAGTTGAGCCAAACAAGTAGCTCTCAGTTAATCGTTTGGTTAATTTTATCTGTTCTCACGTTAATGAAAGGTTAATCCTATTCAGGGGTTGATCTAACCTTTTACTTTTGCAGGCATAATCAAAACTTTAATAAACTATTAATGAAACGATCGATCGTTCACTCAATCGGCCTGACGGCTATTATTGCACTTGCCGGGTGCACTACGCAAGAATCAAAACCCGGCATAGGCATAAATCTCAATGACAGGGATACCACGGTTAGTCCATCATATGATTTTTTCACTCATGCCAATGGTGGATGGATAAAAGCGCATCCAATTCCTGATGATCAGATTCGCTGGGGTTCTTTTTCCATTCTTGCAGAAGACAATAAGAAGCATATCAGAGAAATTGTTGAGGAGTCTTCAAAGAAAACTGATGCAAAAAAAGGATCCCCAGAGCAGATGGTCGGAGATTTTTATTTCAGCGCCATGGATACGGCAACTATCGAAAAGCAAGGAGCTACTCCAATCAAGGCCGATATGGAAGCAATTGATAAGCTGACTGATATGAAGGGTGTCCTAAATTATACGGCAAAACTTCAGATGTGGGGTAGCAACCCGATGTTTGGTTTTTATGCAGGGCAGGATCCGAAGAATACAGAAGTACAGGTGCCTCAGCTGGTACAGGGAGGGTTGTCACTTCCAGACCGTGATTATTATTTGAAAAGCGATGATGATTCGAAAAAGATGCGGGAGGAATTTATTTTGCACGTATCAAAGATGTTTCAGCTATACGGAATTGACGAATCAACTTCAAAAAAGTATGCAAGTATTGTATTGAGAATTGAAACGGAGCTTGCAAAAGCAAGTATGCCAAGAGAGGAAATGCGCGATCCATTTAAAACCTATCATAAAGTTTCCCTTGCGGATCTCGATATCATGACGCCTTCACTAAAATGGGCTGATATGCTGAGCAATATGGAAGTGAAAGGAAAATTTGATTATGTTATTTTGGGGCAACCAGAATTCTTAAAAGCACTTGAAAAGCAACTAGCAGGAAATAAAATCGAGGATTGGAGGGTATATCTGAAGTGGAACTTACTAAACCTGGCAGGCAACGTTCTCAGCCATGATTTTGTAATGGAAGATTTTCATTTTAACAGTGAAATACTCAGTGGCCAGAAGAAAATAAAAGAGAGATGGAACCGTATGGTCAGTTTTACGGATGGTTATCTTGGAGATGCACTGGGTCAATTATACGTCGCAAAATATTTTCCACCAGATGCAAAAAAGAAGGCAGATGAGCTCGTCAGCAACCTAATGTCTGTTTATAAAGAACGCATTACCAAGCTTGACTGGATGGGAGAAGAAACAAAGAAAAAGGCACTTGAAAAGCTGGGCACCATTGTCCGCAAGATAGGTTACCCTGATAAATGGAAAGATTACACTGGGGTTGAAATAACCAGGGATAATTTTTTCGCGAATCTGATGAGTCTGACAAAATACAACTATCAATATATGATTGATAAAATCGGGCAGCCTGTAGATCGAACTGAGTGGGGAATGACTCCTCCAACAGTAAATGCATATTATAATCCATTAATGAATGAAATTGTTTTTCCTGCCGGAATTCTCCAGCCTCCATTCTTTAATAAGGATGCCGATGATGCAGTTAATTACGGAGGAATCGGAATGGTCATCGGACATGAAATTACCCATGGTTTCGATGATGAAGGAAGAAATTATGATTCAAAGGGAAATCTCACGCAATGGTGGACAAGTGAAGATTCTGCTAAGTTTTCAGAGCGTGCAAAGTTGATCGTTGATCAATATAGCAATTACATCGTAAACGATTCTCTGCATGTGAACGGTAAACTTTGCCTTGGTGAGAATATCGCTGACATCGGAGGATTGACAATAGCATATCATGCTTTCAAAAATACAGAGCAGGGTAAAGGCAATAACAAGATCGACGGGTTAACCCCGGATCAACGTTTCTTCTTAGGCTTTGCCCACGTATGGGCCGGAAGTATTCGTCCAAAGGAAGCAGCGCGCAGAATAATTACAGATCCGCATTCACCTGCGAATTACAGAGTAAATGGTTCGACAAGTAATATGTCTGAATTCTATACGGCATTTGGTGTGAAGGAAGGGGATATGATGTGGCGGAATGACAGTGTCCGCGCCAGGATCTGGTAAGTGCCTGAAATTTTTTTTAAGATGTCATGGAAGTTGATCCCGTGACATCTTTTTTTATAGGTACCTTTGATCCGTAAAAGATTTATGGAACAAATTGGATTAACAATAAAAAGTGGGATTCAGCAGGTCGCATGCCTTATTTTTCTGCTGTCTGCATTTTCTTTTGGCAGCCGGGCAGATGATTTTCCGGAGCGCTCTTCAACGATTGTTACTGACTATACAAACACGCTGAGCTCTCAGGAGCAACAGTCGCTGGAGCGAAAACTGGTTGTTTTTAATGATTCCACTTCTTCACAGGTGGCTGTTGTGATTATGGGTTCAGTCGGAAATTATGACATTTCTGAATATGCCATCCAGTTGTATAATAAATGGGGCATTGGTCAAAAAGAAAAAAATAATGGGGTATTAATCCTAGTATCGAAAGAGGACCGTAAGGTTTTTATCACCACAGGTTATGGAATGGAAGGGGTATTACCGGATGCCCTATGCAAACGGATAGTAAATAACGACATGCTTCCGAATTTTAAAGCGGGAAATTATTACGGTGGAATTGATGCGGCAGTCAATTCTATCATGAGTATTGTTAAGGGGGAGTATACTGCAGATGATTATATGAAAGGTAAAAAAGAGAAGGTTCCCTGGTTTGGAATATTTCTTGCGATCATTATATTTATTATAGTCGTCATTTCAAAAATCGGTTCAACCAAAAAATATGCAAGCAGAAATAATCTTGGGTTCTGGGCAGCCTGGGCATTGATGAATGCAGCCATGAGCAGAGGCAGTGGAAGCTGGGGTGGATTCTCCGGAGGTTCCGGTGGTTTTGGCGGTGGAGGTTTCGGGGGGTTCGGAGGTGGAAGCTCGGGTGGCGGCGGTGCAGGTGGCAGCTGGTAGGCGAAAATGTTTTTTGAGAAAAAACTTTCTTAATTATTCCCTGCATAATGAAAACATACATCTGCATACAAAAAGGTTCAATACACCAAATTCCTCTTTTGCTTTAATGATTAAATCAGTTAGGTTTGCTTCCGGCAAAGTTGCTCGTTGAATTATTTTTTGCGGTCTTCATGAATTATTGAATATAAAGTCTAACAGGCATTGGAATACGAAATTAAACCAGCAGGAAGATTTTCACTCAACCTGAGCGAACTCTGGGAATACAGAGAGCTTATTTTTTTCTTTACCTGGCGCGATATAAAAGTTAAGTACAAGCAGACTTTTTTCGGCGCTGCATGGGCGGTATTTCAACCTTTGTTGCTCATGGTGGTTTTTACGGTCTTTTTTGCCCGCAATTTTACCAATGAAAGCGGTAATATTCCGTATCCTGTTTTTGTATTTTCAGGACTGCTCTTATGGAATGTTTTTGCAAATGGATTGAGCAATGCAGGAAATAGCATGGTAGCAAATTCAAACATTATCAAGAAAATTTATTTTCCAAGACTAATCATACCGATATCTTCCATTCTTTCAGCCATGGTTGATTTTTTGATTTCCATCATTGTTTATTTTTGTGTTTTGTTTTTTTACGGATTGCAAAGCACGATTCCATCTATACTGTTAATGCTGCCGTTGAGCTTACTGATTACCCTTTGCACAACGCTTGGAGCGGGTAGTTTTCTGGCAGCTTTGAATGTCAAATATCGTGATTTCAGGTATGTGATCCCTTTTCTGATCCAGGTATTGATGTTTATGACACCTATTATTTATCCTGTTTCAACTCCCGACATGGAATGGGTTCGTACCCTGTTATTATTAAACCCAATGACCGGTGCGATTGATTTGATCAGGAGTGCAGTGATGCAGGTTCCAATTAACCAGACGGCAGTTGCAATGGCATCAGTGTCATCACTCTTGTGGTTAATTGTTGGCATCTCATATTTCAGGAGAACAGAATATTATTTCGCAGATCTTGCCTGATGAAACCAATCATTGAAATTTCGGGAATATCAAAACGATTTCGCATCTCGCATGAGTTGCAGCCATATCTCAATATCCGCGACCGAGTTTCCCAGATTTTCAGTGGAAAAAAGTCAACAAGCACTGAAGAATTCTGGGCATTAAAAGACATCACTTTTTCTGTAGAAGCCGGCGAGAGCATAGGCATTATTGGCAAGAACGGAGCAGGCAAATCTACTTTGTTGAAGATATTATCAAAAATAACTCCACCTTCTTCTGGAAAAATAATTTCAAGGGGCCGAATTGCCAGTCTGCTGGAAGTGGGAACAGGTTTTCACCCAGAACTTACAGGGCGGGAGAATATTTTTTTAAACGGTTCCATTCTGGGAATGAGAAAGAATGAGATACAGGGAAAGTTTGATGAGATCGTAGACTTCTCCGGTGTTGAAAAATTCTTAGATACACCACTAAAGCATTATTCAAGCGGAATGCAGCTACGACTTGCTTTTGCAGTAGCAGCTTTTCTGGAGCCGGAAATATTGATCATTGACGAAGTACTTGCTGTTGGTGATGCCGAATTTCAGAAAAAATGCATGGGGAAAATGGATGAGGTTAGTAAAAGCGGCCGCACCATTTTATTTGTGAGTCATAACATGGGTGCTGTAAACAACCTGTGCACCAAAGCGGTGCTGTTAAGAAACGGTAAGATCGCCATGATTGACATCTCATCCAGGGTTGTTGAACAGTACCTTCATGATTCTGTTCAAATGTCGGGTAAAAGAAGAAAGACGATCTCGGCACTTGATAAGAGCTTTACACTTCAACTACCTTACTGGGTGAACAACGCGGGAGAGGAGATCCCAACCTATTCATTCGGTTCAGATTACAAGCTGCGGTTTGATTTTGAATTTCACCGGGAGCTTACTTTTCTGAATATCGGGATCGCAGTGATGAATAAGGACGGTTCAAGGATTTTTACTTCTCATTCGGTGGATGACAAATCATTTGAATCATATAATGCATTCAGCGGTAAAATGACATTTGATGCTCACCTTAACATACCTGATCTCGCTCCGGGATACTATCAGGTTTTATTCGGGGTTGCTGATGAACATACTCATGTTTATGTAAATGCATCAAGTGAAGTGGAGGTTATTCTTGACATAGCTGAAACACATAAAATAAAAGATGGTGCAAACGGTATATTGTGGCATACAGGACAGTGGAAAAAAGTTGGATAATCAATCGATTGCAGGTCTGAATAAGAGAAAGAGTGATCAAAATATTAGTTCATTTTTATTTCTAAAATACCTCCAAAAGTAGTTGGGATAAATATTCATTATGAAAATTTCGTCAATCAGATATCACCTGAACAATGGTACATTCATCAAGGCCGTCAGGAATAAAATTGCCAGACAATTCGGTGCTGTTCATGAACCCGAAATTACAAGATGGAATATTTTAACGGAGGAAGAAGCGATCAGTTTTCTTGTCAAGAGATCTTCCGAAATAGCCGCAATTCATCCGGGTAAAAAGCTTGTGCTAATAGTTGATCCCGGTGCGAATCGAGATGTTTTTCTTGCAAAGTTCAGAGCTAAAAATATTGTCCCGCAGGTGATGGGAATGGAGCATCTTTCGAAATTGGAAAATGAGAATCCTGCATCTGTTGCTTGTATCGTTTGCGGCTACTTCAATGCCGCCGGTACAATGGCTTGTGGCCGGTTTTTAATTACGCATGAAAATACCAGGGAAATTCCATTTGAGTATATACTTATTCCGCAGAAAGATTTTGAACGGCCCCGCAAATTTGATCTGTACCAAACATACTCGTTTACTTCTCCATTATTTGCAGACCGAATAGATTATATATCCATCTATGAAGAATCGCTCAGCAAGTTTGAACAAAAATGTGATATCAGGGATTACATGGATCTATGCCAGGCTTTAAAACATATTTCCAAAAACAAAATTGCCGGAGACATAGCAGAATTTGGGTCTTTTCGAGGTCATAGTGGGTACTTAATTACAGAGACTCTAAGGCAGCTCAGTGAAGAAAAGAGAATACTTTTATTTGACATGTTCGCAGAGTTTCCTCCGGAAGGGTTAGGCGTTGATTACTTCTGGGATGAGCACAAAGTAAATTATGAAGAGGTTAAGAATAAGTTTTCGGGTTTCAAAAATGTAGAACTTGTTAAGGGTGATTTTACAGAGACCATTCTTGATTTTCCTGAAACCAAATTCAGTTTTATTTACATGGATTGCGATTCTTACAGAGCCACCAAATTCCTGGTTGATCATTTATTTGACAAACAACTAAACGTGGGTGGCATGATTGTATTTGAAGATTATGGGCATCCGGCCCTTCTTGGAAACAGGCTTGCGGTGCATGAGTGCTTCGACAGTCGCAAGAATTGCTTCACATTCTATTCTCAGTTCAGCGGATATTATGTTGTAGTCAAGACAGCTGATAATTAATGAGATTCAGATTTCGTTTGTCTGAGAAATAAAAAGAGCCAATTGTGAACAGCCCCTTGCTTTCAATCATAGTCCCCAGTTATAACCAGGGTGCATTTATTGCAAATACACTTCTTAGCATAATGCATCAGGAATATCAACACTGGGAGATCATTATTCAGGATGGAGGATCCGGTGACAATACTCATGAAGCAGTTAAGCCGTTTTTAAAAATCGATAACAGGATTTCATTTCAAAGTGAAAAGGATAAAGGATTTTCAGATGCAGTGAATAAGGCATTGCTTCGCTGTAAAGGCGAATATGCAATTATTCAGAATTCGGATGATTTTTTTTCAGGTCCTCATGTTTTTACTGAGGCAGTGAATTGCCTCGAGCGGTTTCCTGAACTTTATATTTTATCTGCGCCATTTATGCGGGTCGATGATCAATTCAATGAACTCATGGTTCAGGAAGAGAAGCATGAAGAAGGCTTCATTGATCCTATGGATATTTATAAATTGAAAAGAACATTCGGGCAAAGCAGTACTTTTTTTTCCATGAAGCGTATCCGTGAAATCGGGATGTTAAGTATGAATGTTGATATGGTGGCTGACACAGATACATGGATTCGGCTGGCAGCCTATGATCCGATGGGAAAAAAAAGAATATATTATGGTTCTCAAATATGGAGTTGTGCAACATTCCATCCTCAACAGCGGAGTGCTGATCAGTCTAAATTCATGACTGGGAGGGCGCAAATGTTTACTGATTTGGTTTTCAATCAAAGAGTCAGCTTAGACATATCAGAGAAGAAAAGAATTGCTGTTGTGTTTATCGTAGATGCATTTGAATACCTGATTAACCGGAAAATGGCTACGGGGAAAGTGGAAGAAATGTATAAAAGAGTGACAGAGCAATCGCTTCCGGTCAGAAAAAAATTGAAACAGGGATTATTCAGAATGGGAAGCGTGAGGAGTTTGATCAATGGTCCGGTCGAGAAAGATGGTACTGATTATTTTCTGAATTTTCCACGTGGGAAAAATTGCAAATGGTTTGTATCCTGAGTCAATAAAAGTAAAAAGGCTTCCAATGAACTCATTGCAAGGACTACATATTCCAGTTTCAATGACTGGTGCAGAAAATTCTGTTAAGGATTTATGTAAATTTTATTTCCCAGCAATTGAAACAGCATGTGAAAGATACATACCTAAGACATTGTCAAGCAAATGAATGCACCTATAGCTCTTTTTGTTTACAATCGCCCGGGACATACACGGAGGGTTCTTGAGAATCTGAAAAATAATGAGCTGGCCAGCGAAAGCACATTGTATATTTTTTGCGATGGGCCACGCTTGGGCGCCACAGATGCTGAATTGAAGAAGATCAATGAAGTGCGTGAAATAGCACAGTCGGAAAAATGGTGCAAGGAAGTGATTGTGAGAGCTGAAAATGCCAACAAGGGCGTCAACAATTCTATCATAGATGGTATTACTGAGATTGTAAATATTCATTCAAAAATTATTGTTGTTGAAGATGATATTCTTACTTCGAAATATTTTTTAAAGTTCATGAATGATGCACTGAATAAATATGAAAATGAAGAAAAGATAATGGCCGTTTCCGGCTACTGGTTTCCGGTGAATACAGGCAGGATGCATCCATTTTTCCTTTGTACGGGAGTCGGATGGGGATGGGGTACATGGGCTCGTGCATGGAATAAATATACCAGAGACATTGATTACCTTATAAGTGAGATTGATAAAAATGATCTTGTTCGAAAGTTTAATCGGGATGATAGTTATGATTTCTTTGGCTTGCTGAAGGCACATAAGGAAGGCCTAGTATCAGGTTGGGATGTTGCATGGTATGCAACCATTTTTTTATGTGATGGCATCGCTTTGTTTCCCCCTCAATCTTATACCATTAACATTGGCGTTGATGGATCAGGAACACATTTTAGTAGTGCAACCAATCAGTTCAGTCATCCGCCAGGTCACTTGGATGACATAGATAAAGCAGGTTATCATATTGTATTTTCCGAATCAATCGAGATTGATGAAATTGCAGGGAAGAAAATGAATTCTTATTTGAAAAACGTTGATACGACAAGTTTACTCAAGAGGATGGAAACGAAAATCAGGATAGCTTTAAAGAAGTTGAAATAAAATCAAATCAGGATTGTGTTCTTGCATTTGGTCATCGTCATGCAGGAACCAACGTCAGGATAAAACTTTAGATTTTGATAAATCAATAGAGCCAATTAAAAGGTCAGGATGAATATCATCAAAGAACTTTTCATAAAAGTAAAAAATGTTCGCAGCAGGATTCAAAAGGAGACCCGCCTGAAGAAGTACTTTGCGAACAAACGGATACCCTGGTCAGAGGGTTATGAGGATTACAAGTGGGACAGGATTAGTGAATTTATTAATGATGCATCTTTCCTTCTTAAATTTGTTGAGAAGAAGCAATTGCCGGAGCATTACGGTTTGGGACTTGATGAACGCATAGTTGAGTATCCATTTGTATTTTCCATTTTGTCTGATTCAGGTTCAAGGATACTGGATGCAGGATCTACATTTAATTTCGCTTCGGTTATATCACATTCTCTTTTTTCAAAAAAGGAGCTTACGATCTATACCGCCTATCCTGAGAAACAGAATTTCATTGATAAAAAGATTTCATATGAGTTTGGAGACCTACGAATCCTTCCATTCAGGGACGAGTGGTTTGATGAAATTGTCTGTATGTCAACTCTCGAGCATATCGGAATGGACAATACCATTTATGGTTATGGTGAAGAAACGATTGAGAAGGCTCATGCAGATGAAAATACAGAGTACCTCAAGGCGGTTTCTGAGCTTATTCGTGTGTTGAAGCGCAATGGAATGCTGCACATTACTGTTCCTTTCGGAAAAAAAATGAATTACGGTTATTTTCAGCAATTTGATTCCCGAATGATCTTATCTCTCAAAAATTTGCTTGGGGATACCGGACAAACTGAATTGACTTTTTTCAAATATCATTCTTCGGGCTGGCAGTTTTCAAGTGAGGAGGAGTGTAACAATGCGGAAGCATTCAATCCTCATACAGGGCAGGGCAAGGGTATAGATGGAGCTGCACATTCCCGTGCAATCTGTGGAATTCAATTTAAGAAAAAATGATGACCTGGGAAGAAACCATCCGCTTTATCAGGACGCAGCCCGAATATAAAAGTCTTGTTGAGCAATCTTATTTGGGAGAAGATCTGAGGTCGAATGTTGATCGTTTCAAGGCGTCTGAAGAATTTTCTGAAACTTTAAAACTTATCAGAGAGTTTGCGCCGCACGCTATCAGCATTCTTGATATTGGCGCGGGTAACGGAATCAGCTCAGTTGCTTTTGCGCTGTCCGGATATGAGGTAAGGGTGGTTGAGCCAGACCCAAGTGCTACGGTTGGTTGCGGTGCAATAGAAATATTGAAGAAAGAATTTGGCATAAAGAACCTGATGATTCATTCATCCTTTGGTGAAAAATTACCTTTTGAGAATGCTTTGTTTGATATCGTCTATGCCAGACAGGCCATGCATCACGCTGGAGATCTGAATTCATTCATAGGTGAAGCAGGCAGGGTACTAAAACCCGGAGGGCTCATGTTGACCATAAGGGATCATGTTATTTTTGACGAAAGCGATAAACAGGAATTTTTAAAAACCCACCCACTTCAAAAGTTTTATGGAGGGGAGAATGCATTTACCGGTGATCAATATTCATCTGCGATTCGAAATGCAGGCTTTCGAATAATGAATCAACTGAAATACTATGACTCAGTGATAAATTATTTTCCTGAAAAGGAATCAGAAATCAGCAAGGCGGGCAATTTGATGAGGGAAAACTTCCGGCAATCCATGCGAAAAAGATTTGGTTCATGGGTAGTTAATTTCCCATTTTTGCAGTTACTAGAGATGATTTCCCGATTCAAAAATGGGGATTGGACTGATGAGCGGAGAATACCGGGCAGCATGAACAGTTTCATCGCACTAAAAAATCCATTGTGAAGATAATAATACTTGGTTCGAATGGCTTTATCGGGAGTAATGCGCTGCGCTACTTTCGGAAAAAATTTCCCGGAACCATGGGGTGTGATGTTTTAGCACCAGCTGATTATGATGAGAACTTTTTATTACTTGACAGGAAGGCTCCACAGTTTGACAAAATCTTTCTTCAGCATACTTTTGACGTTTGCATTAATGCTTCCGGCTCGGGCAGTGTTCAATATTCGATCGAACATCCGGATGAAGACTATCGGCTGAATGCAAAGAACGTTTTTGACATTCTGAATGCCATGAGCAAATTCAACTCACAATGCCGCTTTTTAAACTTTTCCAGTGCCGCAGTTTATGGAAATCCTGAAACGAATCCAGTATCTGAGAAATCGAAAACCAAACCATTGTCACCTTATGGATTTCATAAACTAATAAGTGAACAAATTTGTGCAGAGTTTTATCACCTGAAAAAGGTCAGAACATGTTCTTTACGTGTTTTCTCAGTCTATGGCGAGGGGTTACGGAAACAGTTGTTTTGGGACATATATCAAAAATCAAAACAAGGTTCGTCGATAGAATTATTTGGCAGAGGTGATGAGACACGAGACTTTATTCACATAAAGGATTTATTATGTTCTTTAGAAAGCGTTATAGAAAAAAGTCAATTTGAAGCTGATGTTATTAATATTGCTTCTGGAATTAGCACACCAATTAAAGAAGCCGCCGAAATATTTCTCGATGCATTGGAAATTCAGCGTAAACTGGAATTTAATATGAAAACCAAGGCCGGTGATCCTGAAAAATGGCAGGCAGATATTGGCAAAATCACTGCGCTGGGATTTTCTCCTTCAGTAAATCTTCAAAAAGGATTATCTTTATACGCTGAATGGATCAAAAACAATTACATCAGCTAATTATCAACCTAGGGGACCTGCCATGCTATCCATTGATATTTAAATCCCAGGCAAATTATTATATATTTATTTCAGCAATCAATAAAGAATAGAAAAAGTTACTTCTTGGCATGCAAAAGAAAGATATCAATATTATAATTCCTGTAATTGGAAATGCACACTGGATAGGCGGGCTTACATACCAAGAGAATTTAATAGAGGCTTTGGGGACAATACCTGAATTATGCATCACACTTACGAACGAACTTGATATTATTGACTTGCCTCAAAAAAAACAAGCGGAGCCAGCAAGGTTAATTTTCAAGGCAAAAAAAATGGTGAATGGTATGGTTAACCGTTTCTCCAGCTGGTCAAAAAATTATGATTCCGGATTACAGCATAAATTGGAAGGATATTTAAATGGCGTCACAAATGCAGTTTTTTCCCTCAATGAAGCGCATTTAAGAGGGAAAAACAATATTTTAAAGCTATACTGGATACCTGATTTTCAGCAAATGCACTTAAAGCATTTTTTTACCAATGAGGATCTGGCAGTGAGAAATGCAAGGTATCGGGAAGGCTGTGAGTTGGCCGACATCATCATTGTAAGCAGTGAAAATGCAAGAAGGGACTTAATGGAATTTGTTCCTAAGTATGCAAAAAAGTGCAGGGTGTCAAGGTTCGTTTCGAACATACCATTTTATATCTGGGATGCCAACCCAATGGTAACGGTAAGCAGATATTCTTTACCGGAAAAATTTTTTTACTTACCGAATCAGTTTTGGAAGCACAAGAACCACATCGTTGTTTTTAAGGCGCTTGAAATACTCCGCAGAGAAAATGTTTTCCCAAATCTTGTCTGTACAGGCAATCCGAATGATCACAGGGATCCCGAATATTATAAAAATCTGATGAAGCAGGCAGATCATCTGGGCATCAAAAATCAAATACGATTCCTAGGGATGGTTCCTTTTGAAGATGTATTGATTTTAATACGGCAGAGTATTGCTGTAATCAATCCTTCCTTGTTTGAAGGCTGGAGTACAACTGTTGAAGAAGCGAAATCCATCGGCAAGCAAATTATTCTTTCTGATCTGGATGTTCACCGTGAACAGTCGCCTCCCGGCGCCACCTATTTTCAGTCTGAAGATGCGACGGCGCTTGCTGCGATCCTCAAGTCAAAATGGAATGAGTTGAAACCCGGACCTGATGAAACCATGGAAAAAGAGGCGCGGCGAAAGCTTCCTTTTCGGATGAATGAATATGCGTCTTCGTTTGTCAATATTATTTCGTCGTTTCAACGGATTCAAAAGGTCGAATAAATTTTTGAAGATGAATATCAACTAAATATTTTATATAATTAATCCAGTAAATTTTATCAATTATGAAAGTAATAGTATTAGGAGGCGATGGTTATTGTGGATGGGCATCTGCCCTTCACCTTTCAAGTCATGGACATGAAGTGAGCATTGTTGACAATTTTTTCAGGCGGCTTTGGGACTTTGAATTATCGTCACCAACCCTGACCCCGATCAAGACATTACCTGAGAGGATTCGGGTTTGGAAAAAAGTATCAGGAAAGGATATTCCGTGTTTTGTCGGCGATATTTGTAACTGGGAATTCATTTCAGGTGTAATTAAGAAAGTCAAGCCAGATGCCATAGTGCATTTTGCGGAGCAACGTTCAGCACCATATTCCATGATCGATCGAGAGCATGCCGTTTTTACCCAAATGAATAATGTGATTGGAAATCTAAATTTGCTTTATGCATTGCGGGACTATTCACCTGAGTGTCATCTTGTAAAATTAGGTACGATGGGTGAGTATGGAACTCCCAATATTGATATTGAAGAAGGCTTCATCGAAATTATTCATAATGGAAGAAAGGATCGTTTGCCTTTTCCAATGCAGCCCGGGTCAATGTATCATTTGTCAAAACTGCATGATACCAATAATATCCAATTTGCCTGCCGTATTTGGGGCCTGAAGGCAACTGATCTTCACCAGGGAGTAGTATATGGAACCATCACTCCGGAAATTGAAAAGGATGAAGCATTAATAAACCGACTGGATTATGACGGTGTTTTCGGGACTGTGTTGAACAGATTTTGTGTACAGGCTGCTATTGGATTGCCTTTAACTGTGTACGGGAAAGGAGGCCAGACGAGAAGTATGCTCGATATCAGGGATACCGTAAATTGTATCAGAATAGCTGTAGAGAATCCTGCCAAGCAAGGAGAATACAGGGTGTTTAATCAGTTTACAGAAGCATTTAACATCAATCAGATCGCAGAGAAGGTGAAACAAGCAGGAGAGAAAATGGGGATTGCAATCACTATCAATCACCTTGAGAATCCAAGAATAGAAAAAGAGGAACATTACTATAATCCTAAAAATACCAACCTGATTAATCTTGGTCTGAAACCAACATTTCTTTCAGAATCATTGCTCGATTCATTGCTGAATATTGCGGTTAAATACAAGGCAAACATTGATGAAAGTGTAATTGATCCGAAAGTCACATGGAGTGGCATAAAAAAATAATTCAAAGTCAGTTTTTAAGAAAAAACAATTTTTTATAAATGAATCTGTCGCCAATTGCCCTATTTGTTTACAATCGCCCTCATCACACTTTAAAAACTTTACAGAGTCTAAAGAACAATGATCTATCTGATCAAAGTGATCTGTATGTCTATTGTGACGGTCCGAAAAAAAACAGTTCCGCTGAAGAACTGGAGCAGATAAGGCTGGTTAGGAAAATTGTGAAGGAGCAG
This sequence comes from uncultured Flavobacteriales bacterium, assembly GCA_964356415.1. Lineage (GTDB taxonomy): Bacteria > Bacteroidota > Bacteroidia > AKYH767-A > 2013-40CM-41-45 > JAPLDB01. Next base: position 22,265 of record CAYHHK010000015.1, on the reverse strand, counting down.
CAGTGGTGCAAGAATGTAATAATTTTTGAATCAGAAATAAATAATACCCATCCAGTAAATCTTGTTAAGCGGGTTACGGAACTCGTTGATAAATTTGATCAAATTATTGTATTGGAAGACGACCTCGTTCTTGGGAAAGGATTCCTGAAGTACATGAATGAAGCGTTGGAATTATACAGAATGGAAAATAAAGTTATGTATATCTCAGGTTATCTTCCGCCCATACTGAAGAAAAACCTGCCTGAAACTTTCTTCGTTCAGAATTTTTCGAACTGGGGGTGGGGAACATGGAAACGCGCCTGGGATATGTTCATTCCCGATGCCAATAAGTTGCTTGAGGGAATAAATACAAAAGAGCAGATACATCGATTTAACATGGACGGAAGTATTAACCATTATATTCTTCTTGAAAGGTGCGCACAAGGGCCATGGAAATACTGGGATGTCCGTTGGTTTGGGACGGTGGTACTTAATGAAGGCTTGATACTTCATCCTAGAAAGTCGCTTGTAAGAAATATTGGCCACGATAAAAGCGGAATGCACTGTGATGAAGATGTCATTCTGAAAAACCAGCCGATCATCACTTACGTTACTGTAAATCCGGTTCCTCTTAAGGAAAACCTTTCAGCGAGAAGATCAATCAGGAATTTATTTTTGTATCTGTATGACTATAGTTTCTTCAGTGTAAATAATGCCAAAGGAATGTTTAGAAAAATTTTACCCGCATTTGTTTTCAATTATTTGAAAAAGAAGAAAAATTATTATTTCCTGAAAAAAGGAAATAAAAATGATTTTGAAATGACCTATGCTTTCGACACCGCACCATTTAATTGCGATACATATGTTGAAGCTGAGTTTCTTAAGTTAAAAGTCAAGTATAATATTGTTAATGTAATTGAAACCGGAACGTATAAAGGAGTAACGACTCGCTGGTTTGCAAAAAATTTTGAAAATGTATTTTCGATTGAGATCATGAGGAAATATTACGAGGAAGCATCACTCAATCTTAAGGGCCATGATAATGTCACGCTTTTAAATAGCGATAGTCGAAACGTGCTTCCTTCCGTACTTAATAAGTTAAAGGGAAGTACACTAATTTTTCTGGATTCGCATTGGTATGATAATCCGCTCCTTCCGGAATTGCAGATTATTGCAGAAAGCAAAATGCGGCCTGTAATTTGTATTCATGACATGAAAAATCCTGATGACCCAACCATGGGTTATGATACCTACCCTGATCAGGGAATTGTTTATGAATATTCGTGGTTAAAACCGCATCTCGATATTGTTTATGGGGAAAATAAATATGAACATTATTTCAATAAGCTCGCAGAAGGAGCAAGAAGGGGTGTCTTGTTTTGCGTCCCCAAATAAATTTAGCATTTCCTGAATTTTAAAATAGGCTCAGGCCAAACCTGATCATGTTGCGCTTTTAATTTTTACAGCCGAAAGAGATAAATGTTTGACGGTCATTTGCATTCGCATTAGAGGCAAATAATTACATGCAAATTCATTTTGAAAAACCCACCGTCAGGAACACATGAATTACTTTTGTTATGAAACTCCCACGAATATCAATAATCACTCCTTCTTTTAACCAGGGTCAGTATATTGAAGATTCTATAATTTCGGTTTTAAATCAGGGATATCCGAATCTTGAGTATATAATTGTTGATGGCGGAAGTACCGATCAAACGATCGAGATAATTAACAAATACAAGGACAGGATCAAGCATTGGGTTAGTGAAAAGGATTCCGGTCAGAGTGAGGCAATCAATAAGGGATTGCTATTGGCAAGCGGCGATATTGTATCATGGTTATGTAGTGATGATCTATACCTACCCGGAACGCTTCATAAGGTTGCTGAAATATTCGCTAAGAATAAAAACAGTATCATGCTTCATGGAAAATCTGTATTATTTGATGAAAATGGAAGGGAAGAAATCAAAGGAGCTGATTCGAAGGATCTTTTTCTGCGATATTTTTCTATTATCCCCTTCCCCCAGCCATCGTCTTTTTTCAGGAAGAAATTAATCGATGAGCAAGGACTATTGCGTGAGGATTTACATTTTGCTATGGATTATGATTTGCTGATTCGTGCGGCATTAAATTATGAAATAAGCCCTGTTGACGACATATTATCAAAGTACAGGCTTCATGTAAATAGTAAAACCATGAGTCAGTTAAAATATTTTGAATCGGAGTGGATCTTTGTCTTTTCTAAACTTATCCGCTCCATAACGGGGGGGGATCATTATTTCTCTGATCTGGTTCAATGTGGATTATACAATGAAGGGGAAGACAAGTATGAACATAAGCATGTTTTTAGTGAAAAGGATGTGAAAACTATTGTTTTGTATTTTCTTGATTTTATGTCACACCTGAGTTATCAATTCCTTGAAACGGATAAAACCTCGAGACGCACATCTCTCATTAAATCGTTAGATCCTGGATTTTACAAAGCAAGAAATCTGGGAAAAATTTCAATGCGTGCAAAATATTACCCAGCGTCTATCATAAGATTATTAAGAAAAATAATTCGCTAAATGGCAGACGATAATTCATTGCCACCATTTTTTAGTATTGTGATTCCTGTGTATAACAGGTTTGAACTTGTTCAGGATACAATTGAAAGTGTACTTGATCAGAAATACCGTAGCTTTGAGATCATTATTGTTGATGATGGAAGCAGTGATGGTTCCGGTGAAAAGCTAGATGAGCAATATAGAGGGAACTATCGAATAAGGATAATTCATCAGACTAATCAAGAAAGAGGTGCAGCACGAAACAGGGGATTTCGGGAATCACAAGGGGTTTATGTTATATTTTTGGACTCAGATGACAGGCTGCTTTCTGATCACCTGGAAACTTTAGAACGCAAGATAATATCACTTGGTAACCCTGCTTTTATTGCTACAAAATTTGAGTTTCTTACAAATGGCAAAAGGAATGTTTCGTCGATAGGTAATTACAATGAAGGATATTATGATTATAGACTTTTTCTCGATGGAAATCCATTGGGATGTAATGTTTGTGTTCTGAAGCAAAATGAAAATATTATTTTATTTGAGGAGGACAGGAAGTTTGCTATTAAGGAAGACTGGTTATTTTTTTTGACAAACCTTCGGCATCAGAAACTCTTTATTGTTGACAAGGTAACGCTGCTGATGCTGGATCATGAGGAACGGTCTATGCGAAGCAACAATGAATTGTTAATCTCGAAAACCGGACTGGCAAGAGATTGGATTATCCGGAATGTGGATTTAACGGAGAATGATATAAGAAAGCTTGATGCACATGTAAATTATTTTTGTGCAATTCATGCTTATATTGAGGGCCTTCGCAGCTGTGCTCTGCAATTTATTTTTCGGGCTTTCGGAAAGGGAGGCATGAAATTGAAATACTTTGTTCTTCTTATAAAGATAATTGTGGGGAGGAAAACAATATTGCATTTAATACATGGGTCGTAAAAAAAATATTCTCGTTCTTACTTACTGGAGTTACAAGGATGCGCTCATACAGGCATATACTTTGCCATATCTGAAGATCATTTCTGATCAGCTTCCAAATGGCAGTAAGATTTACCTTGTTACCATTGAGCAGGAAAACCTGCAGATGAGTATTGATGAAAGGATCCAGGTTGAAGAACGTTTACGTTTGCATGGTATCAGATTGATCACCTTAAAATACAGGAAATTAAACCTGTTAAGTTTATTAAGATGGATTAGTATCGGGGTTTATTTTGTTTTATTTTCATTCATTTTTAAAATCAAATTTATTCATGCATGGTGTACAACCGCAGGTTCTTTCGGTTATTTTCTTTCAGTTTTCACGGGAAAAAAATTAATAATTGACAGTTATGAGCCGCATGCTGAGGCCATGGTGGAGAATGAAACCTGGGAAAAGAATGGAATTGAATTCAGGATTCTCTTTTATCTTGAAAAAAAGTTAACAAGACGGGCACATGTGATAATCAGTGCGACTGAAGAAATGCGAAACTATGCAAAGCTCAAATACAGTGTGTCACTGAAAAATTTTTATGTGAAGCCTGCATGCGTTGATTTAGATGTTTTTACAACCGACAAAAAGAAAAACAAGGAGCTTCTTAAGCAATTCAGGTTTGAAAATAAAATTGTTTGTTTGTATGCCGGTAAGTTTGGTGGGATCTATCTTACCAAAGAGGTATTTGATTTTTTCCGATCATGTGAAATTTTTTGGGGAGACCGGTTCAGGGTATTGTTGCTTACATCTCATAATAGGAAGCAGATAGGTCAATGGTGCAAAAATAGCATGGTGGATGAGAAGAAGTTGATCATCCGGTTTGTACCTCATGTTGACATCGCTGACTATATGGGGCTTGGTGATTTTGCAGTGACTCCTGTCAAACCCATTCCAACTAAAAGATATTGTACTCCAATTAAGGATGGTGAATACTGGGCAATGGGATTGCCAGTTGTAATTCCGGAAAATATTTCTGATGATTCCGAGTTGATCAAAAATAATAATGCCGGAGCGGTTATCCATCAATTTGATGATCAGAATTATAGTCAAGCAATCGAAGTAATAAATAATCTTCTTTGTCAGCCTCACCCTGAATTGCTGAATAAAAGGATCAGGGATCTGGCAATTCAATACAGAAATTATAATATTGCAAGATCGGTATATGCCAAAGTTTATAGCGAGGAATTGAAATGAAGGCTTCAGGAATGTACGAAAGGTTTTTTCTGATCCTTTAATAACTTTCGTTCACGATCTTCTTTGTTTAAGGTGTCATATGTTTCCTTAATAATAAATAAACTTGCAACATAAAGTGGTATTGCAGGGATTTTATATCTCACCATACTTCCAAAATTACTTGTTGTTAATCCAATAGAGAAAGCAAAGAAAATACTGAATGTAACTGAGAAGAAAAGAAAGTGGTGCTTGAACATCAACCTAAAAAGGTTGAATACTTTAATTTTTATTAAAAGGTAAATGGACAATGAAAGGAGAATAAAATTTTCAATTCCGGAAACTACCATTCCCGGATTATAACTTTCCCATAAATAAGGCCTGAATAAGGCTGCATTAATAGCCTTAGGGGCTTTTCCAAGAATGCCGGAAATGGTCGGATCAAAATCCCCGATGTCAAAAGAAGATCCACCATAATAATCTTGTTTTAAATCCTGCTGTGTTGTGACTGCTTTGTTCAAAACATTATCAATCCTGTATTCACCCAATGAGTTTCCAATTGCTCCCAATACGAAATAACCTGTCCCAATGGAAATGAGTACAAACATCGGGGCAATTGTAGCTTTCAGAAGCTTATTTTCAATTTTGCCAAGAAAAAGACCAGCGATCCAGACTATTGTACCCGGAAGTAAGGCGAAGAGGATGTATGGTTTGATCTTTATTAACAGGAAAGAAGCGAAAAGGATGAATACAGCATTTCTTAAAACATTTTTTTTTAATTTAAGAATAGCATGAAAAGAAGAAATGAATAAGGCAACGGCAGCAAAAGTTATAGAATCTTTTAAAATCCCGGATCCCCAAAAAACGACTGATGGAATGAAAAACATTGAAATAGCCATTTGCTTTTGTAAAGTAGGAAATTCATAAACCAGGGTTTGGTATAGCCTCCAAATGGACTGGTAGCAGATAAAAGAGAGAAGCATGGTCGTTCCGATAAAGCTACGAAAACTGAGAAAGCATAATGGCCAGACCAGACGATCTACCCAAAAAGCATTGAGGTCATAGGAGTAAATAGGCCATCCTGTTTCTGAATTGAAAGAAGTCCAAACCTTAAGATCCACGCCTGATAATGTCAGCCGGATCATTTGAAAAGGGTTATTAAGAAATGCTTTGGAAATTGAAAGACAATCATGAAAATAACTGGTTGTATCGCCTCCCTTGTAATAGAAAACATAAACAAGGCAAATGGCAATAGAGCCGAACATCTTAACAATTACTCCGGGTATATAATAGCGGTAACTCGGATTACTTTCAATATTCCTTTGTTTTATATTATTTGAGATGAAATAAATAAGTATAAAAAAAATGGGTGGAATAACAAGATCAACAAAAGTGAGGGATTCAAGCATGCTTACAACTTCCGGAAGTTAGGTTGGTTATGGAACATTGCAGAATTATTAAAATAATGTTGGAATCAAAAGTAAAAAAAATGCGTAATTCACCAACTAATATCAATCTGACTTCTACAGGAAATGAAAATTCTTTTTATCACCTATGACGGACTCAGTGATCCACTTGGCCAGTCCCAGGTACTAACCTATATGGTAGGGCTAGCAAATCTAGGATACGAAGTTACAATTATCAGCACCGAAAAGAAAAGCGCACAGCATTCTCTTCAGGGGATTGGAAATTTGCTTAAAGAGAATAACATAACCTGGTATTCAATAAGCTATACAAAGAACCCACCAGTATTTTCAACTTTATATGATTGTGTTAAATTGCATTTACTTGCAAGGAGACTGTGCCGGAAGGAGCAATTTGATATCGTTCATTCGCGAAGTTATATTCCCGCTTTAATAGGAATTCAACTTAAATTTAGTTTTGGCATTAAGTTCATTTTTGATATGCGCGGGTTTTATGCTGACGAGCGTATTGATGGGCGTATCTGGAAGCAAAGTAGTCTGGTTTACAGAATTCTCTATAGATTTTTTAAGCGACAGGAGCAAAGATTTTTATCAAATGCAGACTACAGCATTTGCCTTACTGACAAAGCAAAAAGGGAAATACTTGGATGGAAAATAATTCCAGGTCAGCCTATTCCGATTAAAGTAATACCCTGTTGTGCGAATATGACAATCTTTGATCGTGGAAGTATTTCCGATGAACAAAAGAGGAACCTACGGGATAAAACCCGTTTAAGCGAATCAGATTTTATTTTGATGTATTCAGGCGCTATTGGGACATGGTATATGCTTGAAGAGATGTTTGATTTTTTCAAGCGCCTTCTTATCGTCCGCCCCGCTAAATTTATGTTTATCACATATGACAATCCGGAAAATATTTTAAGGATTGCAAGGAAAAAGGGCATTGATGAAAACCTGATAAGAATTGTAAAGGCCAGGCATACCGAAGTGCCAGGCTTGCTTTCAATCAGCGATCTGGCAATATTTTTTATTAAACCGCTTTATTCCAAGATGGCCTCTTCACCTGCAAAACAAGGCGAGATCATGAGCATGGGTATTCCTATCATTTGTAATTCGAACATAGGCGATTCCGACCGCATTATCCGTGAAGCTGAAGGGGGTATGATTATCAGGTCATTTAATGATGAGGATTATGATTATGTTATAAGCCAGATACCAGAATTACTACTAAAATCAAAAGCTAAGATCAGGGCAACAGCGATTCATTATTTTTCACTTGAGCAGGGTGTGAAGCACTATAGTGAAGTGTATGAGTTGCTTGCAGGTCAGAAATGATAATTACTCATGGTGATATGATTCACCTTTTAGTATCGTCATTGATCTGTATATCTGTTCTACCAGCATCAGCCGTATCATCTGATGAGTAAAAGTAAGTTTTGAAAATGAGAGTATCAGGTTTGCACGTTTTTTCAGACTCTCATCAATTCCATATGCACTTCCGATAATGAACACTATTTTTGAGTACGATTGATTCATGGCTTTTTGAAATTCTTTGGATAGATCAACCGAAGAAAATTGTTTTCCATTTTCATCAAGTACAATAACCAGGTCATTCACTGAAAGTAATTTTAAAATTTTACCGGCTTCTTCTTTCAGGGCTTTGGCCCTGTTTTTTTCTGAGGATAGAGGTATTATTTTAATCTCAGTATTCATATAAAATACCAGTTTTCTCTGATAGCGCTCAATTCCTTCGGCGAGATAGTCATCCGAGGTTTTTCCAATAAAGCAGAATTCAAACTTCATATGTGAGAAACTGAATTTAATTTATAAATTATGATACAGGTAATGCTTATCTTTACAGCGTTTCCGTCGGATGTGCTGGCTTGGTTTTTGCAAATTAAACACAAACATTCATTAAATGAAACTGTTTAAAGCTGTTTTACTATTAGTCACTATTAATTGCTATTCAGCAAGGGCTGATATCTATGATGATCTGGCTGTAGCAATCAGGGCAGGTGATACACGTCAGATTGCATCTCATTTCGACAGCAAGGTAGATCTGGCACTTTCAAACGTAGAAGATGTTTACAGCAAGGCACAAGCGGAGTTGCTGATTAAGGATTTTTTCTCAAGAAACCCTCCGAAATCTTTCAATCTGGTCCATAAGGGATCATCCAAGGAAGGAACTTTATTCGCAGTTGGCACACTAATCTGCACAAATGGCAAAACATTCAGGGTTTCATTCGTTATGAAAACAGTGGGAGGTGTCAATATCCTTCAGGAATTCAGGTTCGAGAACCAATAGTTGCTCAAGTTATTTGTTGAAAACACTGTCTGTACAACCGGATAGTGTTTTTTTATTTCATCCTGTCTTAAAAAGTATATTTGCTGCATGTCTTTTAAAACAATCACAGATTTATATGGCCTGAGCATAAAAGAATTTATTGAAAAGGCATTGGAAGAAGATCTAGGAAGCGGAGACCATACATCCCTTGCTACAATTCCGGAGGATGCCCGGAGCAAAGCCATTGTTAAAGTGAAAGAGTGGGGTATCATTGCAGGCCTTGTTGTTGCGGACCAGATTTTGAATCAGGTGGATGGTTCGACAATTGTAAAAGTTCTTGTAGGTGAAGGAACAGCAGTAATGGCGGGAGATGAGGTGATCCATATAGAAGGAAAAACCAGGTCATTGTTGAAGGCGGAGCGGCTCATGCTGAATTGCATGCAGCGCATGAGTGGTATTGCAACAAAAACCAGTGCGCTCATGAAACTGATTGAGGGAACATCTGCCAGGTTACTCGACACCCGTAAAACCACTCCGAATTTTCGGCTATTTGAAAAATGGGCTGTTGCAATCGGCGGGGGAACAAATCACCGCTTTGGCTTATATGATATGATTCTGATCAAGGATAATCATGTAGATGCCAGTGGCGGAATTGAAAACGCGATTGTCAGAACTCAGGAATACCTTAAAAGAACCGGCAAGCACCTTCAAATTGAAATAGAGACACGTAATCTGGATGAAGTACAGCAGGTTTTAAAGCAAGGAGGAATTCAACGGATAATGCTGGATAATTTTTCAAATGAAAATTTGATTGCGGCAGTGAAATTAATTAACAGGCGATTTGAAACAGAAGCATCAGGAGGAATAACAGAAGACACAATAAGATCTGTTGCAGAAACAGGTGTTGATTATATTTCTGTCGGGGCACTTACGCATTCCTATAGTAGCCTTGATATCAACATGAAGATCCAATCCTGATATGAAAATCAAGAAGGGAAATACGTTAATCAAGAAAGTTGCGAAGAAATTGATTTTTTCAACCCCTGTGAAGGCACTTACAAGGTCTTCTAAAAGAGTGGCGCTGCCGGGTTTTGAAGGAATGCCCGTTTATGATGTTGCAGATTTCTTTTTCACAGGAATTCAACGCGGCTCCATTGTAACCCGTGCCCAATCCTTGGCCTTTAGTTTTTTTCTTGCCATTTTTCCAGCTATTATTTTTCTATTTTCTTTGATACCCTACGTTCCGATTCAGGATTTCCAGGATCAACTCCTGTTGCTGATCCAAAATGTACTTCCCAAGGATGCTTATGAATCCACGAGAGAAACAATAGAAGACATCATCAAACATCAGCGAGGGGGATTGTTATCTCTTGGATTTGTTTTTGCCTTGTATTTTACAACCAATGGTTTTATGGCTCTTATGCGGGGCTTTAACAGCTCCTATCATGAACAGGAAAAAAGGAGTCCATGGAAAAGGAGGGGTGTTGCATTCATCCTAACCATCATATTATCAATCTTGCTTATTGTAGCAACAGCACTTATTATCTTTAGTGAAATCACTTTTAAATATCTGGTAAAAAAAGCAATTCTGAAAAGTAAAACACAGGTTGTTTTAATTTTGCTTGGCAAATGGATCGTTGTTTTCGCCTTGTGCTTCTTTGCGATTTCTTTCCTTTACTATTATGCTCCTTCAGTGAAAAAAAAGTGGAGATTTGTTTCTGCAGGTTCTACGTTTGCAACCGTACTTACGATTTTGCTGTCCATAGGATTTGCTTTTTTTGTAAACAACTTTGGCCAGTATAATAAGGTTTATGGTTCTATCGGAACATTGATCGTCATTTTGCTATGGATATATTTTAATTCGCTCATTTTGCTTCTGGGGTTTGAACTAAATGCAAGTATTGATAAGGCAAAGAATAAGGTAACCAGACAGTTCTGAAAAAGTGTTGACAGGCATTAAATCTATTTAAAAAAAGCATGATCCGTTTACGGTCTTTTCTTTTATTGTTATTTCTCGGGGTATCCGCTTTCGCCCAGGAAAATAATAGTGATTACCGGGGAACAAACAGTCAGCTATACTGGAAAAACAGGAAACCCTTTGAAGGATACTGGCAGCAGGATGTACATTATAACATCAAGGCTGAGGTTGATGACATGCTGGATATTATTTCCGGGAATGAACAACTTACATATTGGAATAACTCTCCTGACACACTTGAATATGTATATTTTCATCTGTTTCAAAATGCATTTCAGCCGGGATCTTATCTGGATGATCTCATGCTGGCCAATGGAGTGAATGCAAGATACAGCCGTTGGGAGAAGGACAAGAGAGGGACGGTGATTGAAAGGATACAATCAGGTAATCTGGATATGAGAACTGAATCCGACAATACAGTTTTGAAGGTTTACCTCCAGAAGCCACTGCTCCCGGACGATTCGGTGACTTTCAGTATAGATTTCAAAAGTTATTATGGTAATGGAGGTGTTAGGAGGCGAATGCAATTATTTAGTTCCTGGGGTCACAAGCATTATAACGGTGCACAGTGGTTTCCGAAAATTTCAGTCTACGACAGAAAATTCGGATGGACGGCTGACCAACACCTCAACAAAGAGTTTTATGGTGATTTTGGGTCTTTTGATGTAGCACTTACTTTTCCGAACATTTACATTGTGGATGCCACAGGGGTACTTGAGAATACGAATGAGGTTTTACCTGATTCCTTGCGTAAAGCGCTAGACATCTCCAACTTCAAAGATAAGCCATTTGGTTTTCCGCCATCGTTGCCTGTGAAGCCTGATGACTCAAAAAAAACATGGAAGTTTCACGCAGACAATGTTCACGACTTTGCATTTTCAGCAGACCCCACTTACAGGATAGGTGAAGCAGAAACCAAATCAGGGGTAAAATGCTATTCATTTGTTCAGGAAGCGCATGCATCAGGTTGGCAAAATGCAGCGGAGTACACTGCGAAAATTATTGAGATTTATTCGACAGATATTGGCATGTATGCCTGGCCTAAAATATCTGTTTGCGATGCCCGCGATGGAATGGAATATCCGATGATTACCATGGATGGCGGGAGTGATCCGGGTTATCGGGACTTGTTTGCACATGAGATTGCGCATCAGTGGTTTTATGGAATGGTAGGGAATAATGAAACGTACCGAGCCATGTTGGATGAGGGCTTTTCGCAGTTTATCGAATCAGAGTGCATTAGAAAGCTGGAGGGCAACTGGGGCCTGAATCCTAAAAGCAGCAATTGGTACCATGAGCGATTCAGAGATTCTGTTTCAGTTCCCTTTCGTCTGGTACATTCAGGTTACATTAATGAAGCCATCAGAGGCAAAGACGGATTTATCAATACACATTCTGACCAATTCAATGGCGCACTGGGTCATGGCGGAGGCTACAGCATGGTCTATAGGAAAACGGCTTCGATGCTATACAGTCTGCAATATGTTCTTGGAGATTCACTTTTTCAATCGGCGATGCAGCATTATTTTAATCAGTGGATGTTCTGCCATCCATATCCGGAGGATTTCCGCAACAGCATCATCCGTTTCACGCATACAGACCTAAACTGGTTCTTTGATCAGTGGATGGAAACAGATAAACGTACTGATTATTCAATCCACTCTGTGAGCAAAGGAAGCAGTAAGGATGAATATGTGATTTCTTTCAGAAGAAAGGAGCGGATGCAGATGCCTGTTGATTTCACAGTATATTCCAATGATGGCATAACATACAACTACCACATCCCGAACAGAAATTTTATCAAGCAGACGAAAGCCGCCATTCTGCCGAAGTGGTATGGTTGGGATAAGCTAAATCCGGTTTATAATGCAACGGTTCACATTCCATCCGGCATCAACCGCATTGAAATTGACACTACACTGCGATTGGCAGACATTAACCAGTTGAACAACTCAAAGCCATTCCCATTGCGGCTCAAATTTGATTCATACCTGAACAATCCTGCAGACTGGCAACATTATGTGGTAAGATGGAGACCGGATGCATGGTTCAATAATTATGACGGCATAAAACTTGGCTTCCATCTCTCAGGGAATTATTTCAATTACTCGCGTTTTTTTGATTTTAACTTTCTCCTGAATACAGGCCTTGTCCAGCAAAAAGTTCCTGAGTTTGCCGATGTGAATAAAAACGATCCGGTATCAGTTACATTTTCTTTCAGGACTCCGTTGGAGAAATTATTAAAAAATTCAGGAATCCACCTTGAGTCAAAAGTCCTTGATGGTTTACAGCATTATAGTGGTGGAATTGACTGGAACACTGTGAGTAAACAGACCGGCATATCCATTACCTATTCATCAGACTACAGAAAAAATCTACAGTCCATTGCATATCTCCTTTATCCTGATGAATGGGGAGTTGGGAGTTATGACAATGTGATTACTGCATCACTGATGCATCGGTATAATGCGACTGATGGCAACGGGACGATCAACCTCGATCTGCGCAGCAGCAGTATTGGAAGTAACTATGATTATTCATACCTGACACTTACTGTTACGGACAATTATTATTTCGGCAGGTTTGTTTTGAGATCAAGGGCTTTCGGGCAATTGGGAACGGGAACGGATTATGCTAAAGAATCTGCACTTTACCTTGCCGGAGCCAATAGCGAAGAACTGGTCGAAAATAAATTCACCCGTTCCAGGGCATTTGTTCCTGAAGATTGGCTTGGTTACGGATCGTCCATTAATCATTTTCATCAAGGCGGAGGATTGAACCTTCGTGGATATGCAGGATATTTGTCACCGCAGGAAGCAGCAGACGGAACTTTGCGTGCTTCTTACCGGGGAACCACAGGATGGTCATTCAGTGAGGAACTGGAGTTTGCAAAGCTCTTGCCTTTCAAGCCAAAGTGGACACAGAACTGGCTTTCATTGAATATTTATTTATTCGGAGAGGTAGGTTCTATTAATTATGATTTACAGGAAGAAAAACTCCGAATGGGTGATGTACGGGCTGACGCCGGAATTGGTGTAACTGCAACGATTAAGAAATTTTTTTCGTTACAAAGAGGAAAACCATTTACGATCCGGTGTGATTTTCCGTTATGGTTGAACAGGCCACCGGCTGAGGAGGGCGAATATGTGAAGTTCAGGTACGTGATAGGGGTGGGCAGGAGTTTTTAATGGTTTCGACGAAAAATATTATCGCATCGAATAACGAATCTCGTTTTGGGCGAGACGAAAATACGAATTGCGAATTTGGAATATTAATAAGGTGTTTGGAGAAGGGCAATAAATTCTGATGATAACCCGGATGAAAAAAATAATTATCGTTTTCCTCATTATTTCCTATGGTGTATTTGCACAGCAGCAGGATGAACAATTCAGGCAGGCAGTGAAGCTGAAGAATGAAAGCAGGTTTGAAGAATCCCTAGCTATTTTTCAGCAGTTACTGAAGGCAGATTCAGGAAGAACGGAATTTCTGTACAATACCAGTTTCCTGTACAGCAAGTTGGGGAACAGGCAGAAGGATGAATCTGTTAGACTGAACTATTTCAATAAGGCAGAATACCTGGCGAAGAAGGCTATAGCAACCGATCCAAACAACGCAGAGGGACATTACACCTATGCACTTGCTTTGGGAAGGATGAATGAAAACGCTAGCAGCAAGCAAAAAATAGCGAATGCAAAACTTATCAAGGGAGAATGTGAAGCGGGATTGAAGCTGAATCCAAAACATACTGGTTTGTTCCATATCCTTGGAAGGTGGCACCGTACAGTGGCCGGATTTAATTTTATGGAGAAGGGGATGATCAACGCTTTTTACGGCGGTGTTCCCGAGGGTGGGTCTTATAAAGATGCCCTGGACTGCTTCAGCAAGGCAGTTTTGCTTGAGCCGCGCTATATGCTCCATAAATTTGAGCTGGCACAAACCTATTATGAACGGGGAGAGGGAGACGACAACATCCTATGCAAAATCTGGTGCAAGAAAGTCCTGGAAATGGCTCCTGTTGATTCTGACGACAAGCTGACGCAGGAAAAGGCAAGGAAGTTACTGGAGAAAGTGGAGTAGGGCCGTCTACTGAATTACTATTCTTGTATTTAAAACGCGTTGTCCGTTCATCATATTCAGGAAATAAATTCCTGGTGTCAGGTTGCTTACATCAAACCGGTAATCATTTCCGGCAATTATATTTGAAATAATATTTTCTGCGACAATTTCTCCCTGCACATTTACGATCTGCATTTTTTCTTCGGGCAAATCACTGTTAAACCGGATATGAAGAAAGTCCTGGGCGGGATTTGGGAAAACATTCAAAGGTCTCATAGAAGTATAAACTTCATTTACGGCAGTAGGCAGGTAATAATAGACTTTCATTTCGATGATGTCCACATAGTCCATGACGTAACTGCTGTCGCCATGGGCTTCCACACGTATTTCAACGCCACTGATGGTGCTGCCCTGGGGGATACCGAAACCGAAATTGGCATAACCCTGTTTCAGGAGGGTACTTGAATTCCATATCCTGAGTACAAAAGAAGAATCATTTAGGTCAGCATCCATCCAGGAATGTCCCCAGTTGTCGGTTGAATCACCCTGTATCCTGTAAGTATCGGAGGTTCCATAGGGACCAAAAATATTTGAGGAAGAAAAATTTATTCCATTGTCCCATGACAAGTCCATGAATGGGCAGCGGCATCCTGACTGGTGCAAAACTTCGGCATAGTTGTCGTCGCTTCCAAAGGCATTCTGCGGATTGGTCCAGTCGTTAGGAAAATGAGTAGCAGTCGGCCTTCTCCATCCTGTATTGAGCAGTTGTGCTCTGGCCGATACTGATGTGAAGGCGAAAAGGATAAGTATCGCAATTTTTTCCTTCATGTGTTTTTTTAGAAACAGTATGACTTCGCCGTTTTTTAAAATGACTCGTTAAGAATATATAAGCAAGTTAATCTTCCTTCCTATTCACTTTCATGCGCACCAGTTCAATCCTGTTGTCTTTTACGTACATGATTGTGAAAGTGAAAGGGGAAATGATGATCTCCTCATTTGGCATTGGAAT
>CAYHHK010000015.1:0-6743 GCA_964356415.1 uncultured Flavobacteriales bacterium | reverse complement strand
CGGAACATTTCACTGCTATGAACGAAGCCGATGATATTGTCTATGTTATCACGGTAGACAAGGATGCGGGACAGTTTTGTCTCAATGAATAACTTATGTAGTGCAGCAATGGGTTCCTCCACATCAATGGAAACAAGTTCTTTGCGGGGTACCATGCATTCCCTGACGCGCACTTCAGTAAAGTCCAATGCATTCTGAAACATTTGTATGCCGGCATTCATCTCCTCTTCCTGGTTATTTTTTGTGCTGATGTCACGGATGTAAAGGTCAAGATCCACGCGACCGAATACAGGTTTTTCCTCAATAAACTGAACGCCAAGAATTTTTGTAAGGACAAATTTTGAAATTCCGATAGTAAATGCCACAACAGGATACAGCAGGGAAAAAATAAGCTGTATGGGAATGGCCAAAACATTCAGGATCCTGTTCGGGTCAATGCGGAACAATACTTTTGGAAGGAACTCAGCGGCTACCAATATTAAAATGGTTGAAAGAAAAGTTTGAACGATGAGTACATTCACTTGTGTTTGCATATTGACGGGAATGATCCGTTGCAATACTTCCGGTGTGAGGATCTCTTCACTCATGGCAATTCCATAAATAACCAGTGCCACGTTGTTCGCCACAAGCATGGTGGCTATGAAACGCGATGGATGCTTTACGAAATTTGAAATGATACGCGCGGTAAAACTTCCTTTCTTCCTGTCAAGTTCAATCCGAAGCTTGTTGGCAGAGAGGAATGCAATCTCAGTGCCTGATGACAAAGCAGAAGCAATGAGAGTAATAATGACAATGTATAGAGCGCTCAATGAAGGAAAGAAGTTTGTTGTTAAGAATTTGAAGTTTGAAGTTGTGAAACTTCAAACTTCAAACCTTTAACATCAAGGCAATTATTCAACGATTGTAAATTCAACCCTTCGGTTTTTTTGACGGCCGTCAGGAGTTTTATTTGATGCAATCGGTTTCGTCATTCCGTATCCTTTGGCTGTGATTCTGGAAACATCAATACCCTTAGCAATCAAATATTTCTTAACAGCCTCAGCACGATTCTGAGAAAGTTTCAGGTTGTAAGGAGCTTTACCGACGTTATCAGTATGGCCATCGACCAACAATTTGAATTTCGGCTTTTTCAACATCAACGCACTAAGTTCATCAAGTGAATTGAAAGAAACATTACGGATCACCGATTTTCCGGTTTCAAATTCGAGGTTCTTAAAGACCTTATTGATCACTTCTTCCTCTTCTTTTGTGAGCTGAACTTTTACAGGTTCCTTCTTTTCCACCTTCTCAACAACCGGGCATCCATTGTTTGAAGCAGGGCCTGCAACCTGAGGACAAGAATCTAATTTATCAATTAATCCATCTCCATCAGCGTCGGGACAACCATTGTATTGGATCAGGCCTTTTTCACTAGGGCAAGAATCATTTTTATCAGGAATCTGATCGCCATCTGTATCCGGGCAACCATAGAATTCAGGAATACCCGGAGTTGTAACACAAGAATCCTGTGGATCAGGGATGTTGTCACCATCAGTATCAGGACAGCCCTTGAATTGTACAAGTCCTGCAGTAGTAGGGCAGTCGTCTTCCTTATCCTGAATGCCATCATTATCAGTATCAGGGCAACCCTGGAATCTGGCAATACCTTTCACATCAGGGCATGCATCTTCTTTGTCAAGAATTCCATCGCCATCACGGTCAGGGCAACCAAGGGTAGCCCAGGTGCCGCGGTCTAAGCGACATTTGTCTCTCTTGTCAGAAACACCGTCACCATCAGAATCTTTAATGCGGTTACGCGGCAGGGAAAATTTCAATCCGAGATAAGCATCCATTCCACCCAAGTTACTTAAACCTAAGAGGCTTCCGAATTTATCCGATCCGATTATCAGGCTTCCGAGGCGGAAAGCCAACCCCACACGAAAAGCAGAATACTGATACATGGAAATTGGAACAGAAGCTTCAAACCATTTCAATTCATATCGAGGTGTTATTGAGATCAGGCTTGCAGCAGAAACAGAAACGTTCTGTGTTTTGATGCTTTGAATCCAGGTGAGGTTTGCATAGAATTTTTTCCAGATATTGTAGTCAACCTGCATGCTCAGTGCATGGGGCAAGCCAACGGAATATTTATTGTCCTTGATGGATTTAGTCGGGTTGCCGTATGTATAGTTGCTGATGGTTGTGTCAAAATCATATGTATTGATAAAATTAATGGTGTCATATCCCGGCCAGAATGAAATTGTAGCATCGTTGAAATCGGCGAATGTTGCATTTTCATCAAATTTTATCTTCCCGAGATCATAGATACTTAAACCCACGCGGAGTTTATAATGGTTTTCATTCGGATCTTCAATGCGCTCACCGTCCATTTCATATTTTGTATCCTCATGTTTTGGGCGAAACTCATAAGCAACACCAAAATCAAATCCCCAGCCCCTGCCATTAATCAGGTCATTGTATGCTGTTCCTTCGATTTCCTCATTGAATGAATGCCCGTAGGTTACATCCGGATTATACACGGTAAAAACAGAATCACTCTGTACGTTATAAGAGAATCCTTCGTTATGGATAAATGCAGAACCATATCCGTACAAACGCTTAACCGTAAATGCGCCTTTGAGGTAGTGCTTTCCCCTATTCAGGATTTCGTGACCGTAACTAAGGCCGATTTCGCCCCATATCATAGCAGCAATATCAAATTTTGCATCTTCAAAAAGCTGGTTCTGGAGCGGATCATATTTTAATCCATCTTCCTCATAAGCGAATTTGGCAATGGGTGCGCCAACGCTGCTGAGGGAAGCCGCAGTGCGTACCTGAGTAGTAATACCTACCCAGTGTTTCTTGATATGAAAAGTAGCGGAAGGGCCCCGTACAACAGAATAAACGCCTGCATTAAATTGCTTGTCTTTATTTCCAAAAGAGAATTTATCAAGGTACCCCCTGTTACCTGCCAGGTCAACAATGCGCTTAAAACCGAAAAACTTCAGACTGTCTTTGCTCATGTAGAGATAATCGTTGTCGGCACTAACTCCGATTGTAAACAGGTTGACGTCCAGATCAAGCCGGGAGTCAACCATTGAACTTGGATTCAGGCTGAGCCCATTTGTTCCTGCATAGTTGCTGTTGGCGATGCCAAGCATTTCCTGTGCATTTGATGCATAAGTTAGCAGCAGGAAGATGAGAAGGGTACAGATTTGTTTCATAGAGAATGATTTTTGGTTAGTAATGCCTTGATGGTTTTTGTGGTTGAAAGGCACAAAGATATATGAAGAAAGGAATTTAAGAACGGACTGATAAAAAATCCTGAACAATCCATTTTATTCGGTTTTATAGCAATACAGCAATCCGTCGCGACTGCCACAAATGATCACTGTACGGTAAAATTCAGTCATTACAGGATTGATACTTCCTTTCAGAGGAAATCCCCTTTCCGTTTCCCCTTTCGAGTTTACAATGGTGAATAGATCCTTTTCAGGAGAGGAAATCACCAATCCAATCTTGCCATCAGGCAAGCGGAAGGCGGAATGAAATTCAGATAAGCCTGCAATTTCCTGAGCTAGTACAACAAAATTTTCATTATTCATCAGGAATAATTTGTTGTTGTCAAGAATAACAGCACCAACATCAGCAGTGCCTGTTGAAGGGTTGAAATAAAACCGGTGACCTGCAGAAAAATTACCGGGATTTACTTTGCTTACATTTCCATCGGTAGAAAACAGGATCAAACTTCCGGTAGTATCGGTTGTTATCCATTTTACATTACCTGTTGAATCATTTTGATAAATAAAACATTCTCCTTTTAAGGACTGAATGAATTTACCTTCCATGGAAATCTGCTGCCGGCCTTTTTTGTCGGTAACAACCACTGTTCCGCTGTCTTCATTTATCACGAGGTACGTATTTTTAGCTGTAGTAAAAACCTGGATTGGCTTGGAAACGTTTTTGTCGGTACGTAAATAATTCCAGTCAGCAACCGGTTTCCCACCTGCTTCATATGCATAGATATAATGGTTACTGCAGGCAATGTAAAAGTTATAGCCGTAGGAAGTTGCAATCATTGAACACCCGTTGGTTGCTTTTGCCGGGAGCCTAATCGGATAGTGTCCTGCATTATTGCCATCACTATCCAGTAAAAATAGTTTAGACGAAGTATTGAATAGAATTTGCTTGCTGCCATCATGATAAATGTCTATAGGATAAACCTGTGACAATATTTTTTCTTCAATATTTTTCTTCCAGACAACATTGCCGGATTCGTCCAGTTTATATAGCGAGTTCCCGGCATCCTGAACGTAAACGAATTGAAGTCCGCTATTTTCTTTGACTGTTACAGGTACAGAGGCCAAAACGGTATCCAATTGTGTGGACCAGAACAGGACAGGTTCTTTCAATGTTTTCTTGTGGAAGTCAAAATACATTTGCGACTGAATAACCGATCCTTTGTAATCCCATTCAGCATGAATTGCTGTGCTACCATAAATAGTAGAGAGAAATGACAAAATTTCGGAAGGACGATAAAGATTAACAGAGAGTTGTGGATTTACATACAATCTCACATTTCCTGTTGAACCCAAATGTCCGGCTGCATTGTGATACAACAGGTCTTTTGAAAGTACCTTTGATTCTGAATTTTCATCAATCAGGGATTTTAATGCAGCGATCTGGTTAGAGAAAATAATATAATCGTTCAATGAAGTATAACAACAGCCATTCAATCCGGAGAATAGTTTTCCGAAGATCAACGGCAAAATACCTTTTACATCGATAGATGAAATTGTATGGTTCCTGTATGATTCCTGATAAGGCACAAGGCCGGCCTCATTGGCAACTGCATCCCTGAGTGCATTCAGCTGATTGACAGCATCTGCCGTGTTGCTTGCTTTGATGCACAGATATATATTGTTGTCAATTGAATTTCCGGCGGGTTCAGTAATGACAAGTGCAATTTCGCTTCCTACCCAGGAAGTAAAAGATGATTCAAAGGAGGCATTGAACCGGGCTTGCAAATCCTTAAGCACCTGTCTTTTTTCTTGTTCTGAAAGCGCAAATCCGGAATTTGATCTCAGGTGATTGAAATAGTCAGGCAGATTGCTTATTCCGAATTGAAAAAGTAAAGCAGTACGTGAAGGAGCAACTACAGCAGCATTCAAAGGCTGGGCCTTCTGGTTCCTGAAAAAAGAGAGGAAGTTGGTTGTATCAAATGTGACAGTATTACCCTTGAGGGATAAAAACGCATTCTTACTTTCAAATGCAAAACCATTCCACCGGGCAAACGAGGAAGTCATTTTGAAAAAACCATTGTCATAATCAGGAGAAATGGAAGTGGCGATTTCTTTTAAAGCCTGGTTGTTAAAATAGATATGGATGATAGCATTTTTTCTTGCAGGCGGCACCACTTTGAGAAATGATTTTGAAAGGGTGATACCGTTCCCATCTTTCAATTGCCTGATGGCCTGTTCAACCAACAGTGGAGAGATGCTGAAAATGGCAACGCTTTTACTTGATGCAAAGGTGAAAATGGTTGAATCGTTGAGCCGCGATTCATAGATGTTTACATTTTCGTATTCGCGCTTGCGAATTTGATCAGGCATTTTCCAGCCCTCCTCAATAAAGCGCTTTAGTTTCTGTTCTGTCCAACCCCTCGGTAGATTTATTAGGTACAAAAAATCAAAACGGCCTGCTTTAACAAGGTGTGTGGAGATTACCAGTGACTGGTCTTCCCAGATCTCTGACACAGCACCGGTTTCTTTCAGGAGTGAGTCGAAGAGCATAAAATTCTTTTCTGCAGCAGCGATCCACTGATCATCATGCAGACTTTTCCTCAATTCTCCTGAAAAGAAATCTTGCAGTGATTCAGCAGGTTTTTTTATTTCAAGTATCACAGCAGCATCTGCAGGCACGGCCCTCAGCGGATCCAGTAAGATTATGGAGTAGCGCTGGTAGAAATAAACGCCGGTAGCAAAAATTGCCAGCAACAAAAGCCCGATGACAGAGGCAGCAAGAAAGCGGTTCATAGTTTCCGCAAAGCTATTTTTTCACTCTGTAGGAATGGAGAATGTGACTTTTACTTGTGTACAAAGGCGTGTTGATAAGGAGGGGTGAGGCAGAAGGCAGAAAGCAGGATGAAAGATGTAAGATTCAAGATGCAGAATGCAAGATGCAGGTTGCAAGGTGCAGGAATGAAGGTGTAAAATTGGCTGGAACCGGGATTAAAGAAGGGGTAAAAAATGAGCAAATGAACAATAGAATAATTTGAAGAATGAAATCTATAAAGCAAGTTCGTTTTCGGCAAGAGAAGATGGAAAAGCACTGAATAATATGGGAATGTCTATGCTTGCAAATGAATTTCAGGAATGCATAACCTTGTTGTAAAATTTCATTCCAGGGAAATTATGGGGGAATTGTTATTCCATAGAAAGACCCCGCCCGTATGGACAGCAATCACCTTTGATCCTCTTTTGAAAAAATCTTTTTTGATAAGCTCATACAATCCAAAGAATAGTTTTCCTGTGTATACTTGTTCAATGCGGTCTTCGCACGCGGCCTGCGCTGTTGAGATACCTGACATAATACTTTGCAGTACACACCAACTCAGCTACATTTTTCGCATCAGTTTAATTTTATAAGTTTCCTGATCACCACAAACTCACTCGTTTTTATCTCCAGCAAATAACTCCCGCCCGTGAGCGAAGATAAATCAAGCGCCTGATTGCTTAGCTGTATTTTCTTTTTAAGAATTTGCT